>JAJRUF010000022.1 GCA_024277935.1 Gammaproteobacteria bacterium | reverse complement strand
GTGCTAATTATACCATAACATACTGATATAATAGGTATTATATTTAAATATACGTGAAAATGGGTGGCAATTTTCACTTAAAGCTGAAAAAATTTAAAAAAGCGCCTGAGTTAAATGCTAGTTCTCGGACAGCCTCCTAGGCGGACTATATATGACCCTCGACGTTCTTCACGGCTAAACGCCGCGCCCACAAAACAAAGCTTATTGTTGCTCTTTAACCTTGGCAAGAAAGCCAGCAAATAAAGCTGCAAAAACACCCATAAACACCCCCAGTACAAAGCTAACAGACAAGATAAGTTTACTGCTTTTATTTGCAGGTTTTATTGATTGTACTGTACCCATTGCAGAGCGAGTTTCAGTAAATTCAGCAAGGCTTCGTTTGGTTTCACGGATAGTGTTTTCAATATTGATCATCTGAAGAGCAAGTTGGTCATTATTATCTGGAGCATTTTTTACTTGTTCATTTAATTTAGTTGATAAAGATTGTGAACTGGCTAATTCATCCTTTAAATAATTCAACATAGGGGCTACTTTCTTGTGGTGAGATTCTGCGAGAACATCGATTAATTGTTGATGCAACTTTGTTATAGCCTCTTTTTGATCAATTGTGCCTTTGCTGATGAGAAGTACTGAATTGGTTTTTTTAGGAATTGATGCTGTTACATTCAGTTTATTATCAGGTTGATTAAGGTGTTGTTGCATTAATAATTTAGGAATAATTGCATTATCAAGGTTAGCAACAATAGCTTCGGGTGATTGAATAAACTGTGTTTGTGTTTGTGTTTGTGTTTGTGTACCAATTGATATATCTGTTTTATAAAAATAAGTCTTAGGTGTAACGGTAATATAAACTGCCGCCAAAGAAATTATAAAAATGAATGTTATAAAAAATACGTTTTTGTGTGCAAGCAATGATAACCATAAATCCACCAAACTAATTTCATCATGGTGGTAATAGTGATTCAGCATATGAGGATCAATAAGAATAGGTGTTGCAGTTGTTTCTTCTGGTTTATTTTCCATTTATTGTTTCCATGCTTAAGTTCTATGTTGAAGCCGTTATTCTACCATCACAGAAAGAAAGTTGAGAGGTAAATCAAAAATGAAATACTGAACCATAGTGTATAATTGCGCCTTTGTTTTTACGAATTAAAAAGCATTTACTGAATAACTGAAGAAGTGTAACCCCTGTCCTTCTTTAAGATCTCTGGCGCTTAGAATACCGAGGTTATGACACCTAGTGAAACTTACAGATAACTACATTACCAAGAGACGTAGCTTTTAATAGTGCAAGTTGACGAGTAGAAACATATAGTTGTTCGTGGTCGTTTGAAGTATCGTATGTTTATCATTAATCTGAGCGATTATGCTGCTCAATCAAACGGGTAATCTCAAAATCACAGGAGCCACAGCCAGTAGTGGCTCCTGTTGTACTTGATATTTTGTCTAAATCGGCTTTTTTCTTGATAAGAGATAGAATTTTTTCTTTAGTTGTTCCTGTACAGTCACAGATTACTTCACTTTCTGGTGAATCTATTTCATTCATGTTATTTATTGACAAAAATTATAGAGTTGATCGGGTTGACCAATAATGTGTTGCTAATTCATGTGCTTGTTTTTGTGTATCAGCTTTACCTATAAGTTTTAAAGCAATAGCAGTTGTGCCAATAATAGTAGCTTCAGCAAATTCATCTGATATTTTACCTTGCCATAACTGAGCAAGTTGCTGTGGATCAAGGTTTTCAGATTTAACGTGACGGCGAGCAAAAATAGCAGGCCATTGCTCGTCAACTAGCTTGGCGCCTTGTACCGACTGTACCAGGCAGTCCATGTCAGGATTGCGTTCAGTCTCCCCACCTTCACCTTTTAATACAGCCATACTGGATTGGTTTAATAAAAGTGCCGCATGTTGGTGGACTTGTCTATAACTCGGGTGAAAAATTCCTTGAATTGCATGGCTGGCTGATAATGGATTAAGTAGTCTAACTAGTGTATGGACTGGGGAGCGTAAGCCCATTAAAGGGCGAAGATTAATCATCTGATAAAGCTTAGGGCAGAAGTGCTCTAAAGATAGGTAGCTAAAGTTAAGTTGTTCAATTTGATCTAGTGATTGTTCGATACTGCTGGCGGCTTGAATTCCTAAATATTCTAATACATTATAAGTATAAATACGTCCTTTAGTATGCCCACCTGCACCATGCATAAAAATACGCACACCATTTTCAGCGAGTAATAAGGTAGAGAGCAAAAACCAGGGTAAATGACGACGTTTACCTGCGTAGGAAGACCAATCTAAATCGACTTGTACCTTATGCCTTGAAATATTGAATGTATCACGGGCGGCTTGAACAAACCCTGCTAACTCTTCGGCGGTTTCTTCTTTAACACGCATTAACATTAAAAAAGCACCCAGTTGAATAGGTTCAACTTTATCGGCCAATATCATTGACATGGCTCTATAAGCTTCATCCTGGGTAAGAGGGCGTGAGCCTTTTTTACCTTTGCCTAATATTTTTATAAATTCAGCAAAAGGGTGTTCCTGTGTACTGTTCATGAACTAAAAGTGAATAAGAAGTAATGATCAATTAATAAGGCTGCAAATATTAGCATTAAGTAATTAATGGAATAGAAAAATGCTTTCATTGCGGTTTTATCATCCGTATGACGGAACATTTTTATGGCATAAAAAATAAAACCTAAACCTAAAATTACTGTTGTTGCAAGATAGATTACGCCGCTCATTCTTGTGAGGTAAGGTAGCAGGGTAACAATAAATAATAGAATGGTATATAACAGTATTTGTATGCGAGTAAAGTGTGGGCCATGGGTGACGGGTAACATAGGAATACCCGCCGAAGCATACTCTTTACGTTTGGCAATGGCCAAGGCCCAAAAGTGGGGAGGTGTCCAGACAAAAATAATCAAAAAAAGCAATAAGGCATGAGGGTGAACTTCTCCCGTCATTGCACACCAGCCTAGTACTGGAGGTGCTGCTCCAGCAGCTCCACCAATAACAATATTAAGCGGCGTCATGTGCTTTAGGTAAATAGTGTAAATGATGGCGTAACCAATCAATGAAATAAAAGTTAAAACAGCCGTTAAGGTATTAACAAAAACAACTAAAATAAACATTGCCACTAAGCCAATAATGGCTGCAAAAATTAGCACATTAGCAGAGTTTAAGTCTCCAGTTGGCAATGGTCTGTTATGTGTTCTGGCCATTTTTGCATCAGCTTTTTGGTCAATAAAATGATTGATAGCCGCCGCCGATGAAGAGGCTAAACCAATTCCTAATGTCCCATAGATCAAAAGATTAATGGGAGGCATACCAGGAACAGCAAGTAACATGCCCACAACCGCTGTAAAAACAAGCAGGACAACAACTTTAGGTTTACACAATTCAAGATAGTTTTTCCAGGAAAGTGTTGAATGATTGTTTGTCATATTGATTTAAAAGTCCTAACCCATAATATTAGTGTATAGAATACAGTGAAGCTGGCTAATATTGCAATACGTAGGGGCAATCCCTTGTGGTTGCCCTTTATCAATTATTGCCAAATTAAGGGCAACCACAAGGGATTGAAGGGCAACCTCAAGGGATTGCCCCTACAGGAGTATAAAATGATTTATAAGAAAAACCACCGCCGTTCAATACGATTAAAAGATTATGATTATTCTCAGAGTGGATTGTATTTTATTACTATCTGCATACACCATAATATTAATCTATTAGGCGAGGTGATTAATGGAAAAATGGCATTAAGCTGTATTGGTCAGATGATTGAAAAACAGTGGCTGCATTTATCTGAACGTTTTGAGGGTATTAAAGTAGATGAGTATGTTCTTATGCCGAATCATTTCCATGGGATTATTCATTTAGGGCAACCACAGGGGATTGAGAGCGGGCAACCACAAGGGATTGCCCCTACGGTTGGAGGTATGGTGGGAGCTTTTAAATCTTTATCTACTAATGAATATATTAGGCAGGTCAAAGATAATAATTGGCCACGTTTTGATAAACGTTTATGGCAACGTAATTATTATGAACATATTATTCGTAACGAAGAGTCATATCGTCAAATATCTCAATATATTCAAGATAACCCGTTAAAATGGCAGGAAGATAAATATTATGTCGTAGGGGCAACCCCTTGTGGTTGCCCTTCACCCCTCTTGTGATTAAAGGACAAACTACAAAGGGTTGGGGCAATTCAAGAGATTGGGGCAACCACAAGGGATTGCCCCTACGAATGCTGTTAATAAACGGAACTATTCACTATTGAAACAGTCGGAACGCTATCATTTTATAAAACGGAGTATTTATGATTTTCAGGGTAATACTAATTGCTTTGATTTGTTTGCCTATTAGCGCATACAGCTCAAGTGTTAAAGTCCATGAACGGGTTTTAAAGAACGGCTTAAAAGTGTTGGTGAAAGAAGATCATCGGTCACCTGTCGTGGTGTCACAAGTTTGGTATAAAGTAGGTTCCAGTTATGAACCGGGTGGTATTACAGGTATTTCTCATATGCTTGAGCATATGATGTTTAAAGGAACTGAGAAACACCCGGCCGGTGAGTTCTCCCGAATTATTGCTGAAAATGGTGGCAATGAAAATGCTTTTACCGGACGTGATTACACGGCTTATTTTCAAACCATGGAAAAGTCACGATTAGAAGTCAGTTTTAAGCTGGAAGCTGATCGTATGAGAAATTTAAAACTGGATGCTGCCGAGTTAAAAAAAGAGTTACAGGTGGTCACGGAAGAGCGCAGGATGCGAACAGATGACAAGCCTCGGTCTAAGACCCAAGAATACTTTATGGCGATGGCTTTTTCTAATAGTCCCTATAAAAACCCAGTGATTGGCTGGCCCTCAGATATTGCGCATTATCAAGTTGATGATTTACAGGCATGGTATCAGCTTTGGTATGCGCCTAATAATGCTACGCTTGTGGTGGTGGGGGATGTTAAAGCAGAAGAGGTTGTTGCTTTGGCTGACAAGTATTTTTCAACGCTGAAAACCAGTATTATTAAACCTCTTAAACCACAAGCTGAAGTTAAGCAAGTGGGTGTTCGTAAAACGACTATTAAGCTACCTGCAAAATTACCGTATATATTAATGGGCTATAAAGTACCGGTGTTAAATTCAGCAAAAGATAAATCTGAAGCTTATGCCTTGGAAGTTTTGGCTGGGATTTTGGATGGTGGTAATAGTGCTCGGTTATCTTCACAGCTTGTTCGAGGGCAGCAAATTGCAGTTTCAGCAGGTGCTGGTTATAACATGACGGCAAGAATGCCTGAACTATTGATGTTAGATGCAACACCTGTAGAAGGAAAAACAGTTTTTGATATGGAATATGCTTTAAAACAACAAGTATATGACTTACAAAGAGAGTTGATTTCTGCTGAGGAGTTACAAAGGGTTAAAGCACAAGTGTTAGCAAGTGCAGTTTATCAGCGTGATTCCAATTTTTATCAGGCCATGCAGTTAGGTATGTTTGAAACGGTAGGGATCGGGTGGGAAAAAGCAGATGAGTATGTTGAAAAAATCAATCAAATAACAGCAGAACAAGTACGGGATGTTGCTCGAAAATATTTACTGGAAGATCATTTGAGTATCGCTTATTTACACCCTCAGCCCATTAAAGATCATAAACAAACTGGTAAGGTAGCTGGAGGTCGTCATGAGAAATAGCCTTTGTACATTATTATTACTATTAACCTCACAATCAGTTTTTTCGGCTGCAAAAATTGAATATTGGCAAACTGTTCAAGGGAGTCCTGTTTATTTTGTTAAAACTGAAGGTTTGCCAATGGTGGACGTGCGGGTGATTTTTGATGCCGGTAGTGCAAGAGATGGAGACCAACAAGGTATTGCTTCTTTAACTTCAGGCTTATTAGATACTGGGGCGGGTGATTTAACGGCAGATGATATTGCTCAACAATTTGAAAGTGTCGGTGCACAGTTTGGTGAGGGTGTCTCAAAAGATACAGCATGGGTTTCAGTGCGATCTTTAACTAAGGAAGAATTATTAAATAAAGCTTTAAAAACAATGAAGCTTATTTTAACTAAACCTGCTTTTAATGAAATGGACTTTCAACGTGAAAAAAACAGGACCTTAGCAGGCTTAAAACATAGGGAAGAATCGCCTGGTGCATTAGCTAATATTGAGTTTTTTAAAGCTTTGTATAAAGACCATCCTTATGCGCATCCAGAATCAGGTATTGTAGAAACTGTTTCAGGTTTTTCAGTAGATGATTTACGTAAGTTTTATACACAGTTTTATGTAGCAAATAATGCAAAAGTTATTATTGTGGGTGATGTAGATAAGAAACAAGCTGAAAAAATAGCACAGTCTTTAATTGAGGATTTACCCCTTGGTGTAAAGCCGGATATTATTCCTGAAGTTCCTTTTACCGCAAAGGCGATGACTAAAAAAATTCATTTTCCATCAAGCCAAACGCACGTTTTGGCTGGTGTTATTGGTATGAAGCGGGGAGATAAAGATTATTTAAGTTTGTACGTGGGTAATCATATTTTAGGGGGCAGTGGTTTAGTTTCTAAATTGACGGATGAGGTCAGAGAGAAGAGAGGGCTTGCTTATAGTGCTTACAGCTATTTCTCACCTTTATTTAGAAAAGGGCCTTTTGTGATGGGCTTGCAAACACGAAATGACCAAACGGATAAAGCTGTAGACGTTATGCAAAATACCTTAAAGGCTTTTGTACAAAACGGGCCGACAGAAAAGGCTTTAATTGCGGCTAAGAAAAATATAACAGGTGGCTTTGCTATGCGCTTTGATACGAATAGTAAATTAATTAGCTATGTGTCGATGATTGCATTTTATCAATTACCTTTAGATTATTTGGATACCTTTCAACAACGTGTTCAGGCAGTAACGGTTGATTCAATAAAAGATGCATTTAAACGACGAGTAAAACCAGAGCTTATAAATACTATTATTGTGGGCGGAGAATAGGTTTTTAAGTGGCTAAAACAAATAAATTAAGAATTATTGCCGGTGATTGGCGGAGCAGACAACTTGTTTTTGCTGATGCACCAGGGCTTAGGCCTACACCTGCAAGAGTTAGAGAAACGCTCTTTAACTGGTTGCAAGCAGATGTGGCCAGTAGTCAATGCCTGGATTTGTTTGCAGGGAGTGGGGCTTTGGGTTTTGAAGCTGCGTCTAGAAGTGCAAGGTCAGTTGTTATGGTCGAAAACAATGCTCAAGCCTGTCGTTTAATTAATGACAATAAAGTTAAACTATCTGCCGAACAAGTCAAACTTGTTCAAACTGATGTCTTTAAGTTTTTAGCAGGTGATGCGATGTCTTTTGATGTGGTATTTTTAGACCCCCCTTTTAGTAAAGGAATGGCTCAGCAAGTCTGCCAGTGGCTTGAAGATAAAGGGTGGCTGAATACGGAGGCAAAAATATATGTAGAAGTTGAAAGTAAACTGGTACTGGATGCAATACCTGAAAATTGGCAGTGTTTGAAGCATAAAACAGCAGGAGAGGTTGGGTATTATTTGTTTAAACGCAACTAATTGTTGTTTATGTTATACTGCCAGATTTTCTGATGAGTAGAAGCAGATGAATATAAAAGCAATCTACCCTGGTACTTTTGATCCTATTACAGATGGGCACTTGGATTTAATTTTACGGGCATCAAAACTGTTTAGTGAAGTGGTGGTTGCCATAGCCATGAACCAAGGAAAAGCCCCTTTATTTTCATTAGAAGAGCGAGTGGAAATGACGGAGCAAGCAACGGCTCATTTAGCGAATGTTAAAATCATAGGGTTTAGTAATTTATTGGTGGATTGTGCCAAAGAAAATAATGCGGGTGTCATTTTACGGGGCTTACGCGCTGTATCTGATTTTGAATATGAATTTCAATTGGCAGGTATGAACCGTCGTTTATCCCCAGAATTAGAAACTATGTTTCTTACCCCAGCAGAACAATATGAATTTATTTCTTCCAGTATGATCAGGGAAATAGCAAAACTTAAAGGTGATATATCCAGTTTTGTTCCTAAATTTGTAGAAGAAAGGTTACGTAGAAAATTTAAGTAAGGAGTTAAAATGTCTTTAATCATTGATGAAGAATGTATTAATTGTGATGTATGTGAGCCAGAATGCCCAAATGGTGCAATTACTCAAGGCGAGGATATTTATGAAATTAACCCCGACCTATGTACAGAATGCGTAGGGCATCATGATGTTCCTCAATGTATTGAGGTCTGCCCAGTTGACTGTATTGATAAAGATGCGAACCACATCGAAGATCACGATTCTTTATATCAAAAATATGTAAAATTGACACAGTAGTCACTAAAAAATAAAAAGCCCCCTGCTATACTTCTCTCCAACATCTGATAAAATTTAGTAATTTTGCGGGTAGTCGGGGCATATTTAACTGAACACTGTATTAATTTTTAATAATGAAAAAAGAAAGCACTAAAATGAATAGTATAAGTTCTCGAAGACTTTTTTTAAAGGGCTTGGCGAGTGGTGCTGCAACAGTAGCAATGGCTGGTTCTCCGGGTATTGCTTTGGCATCAAAAGCTTGGTTACAAACACCTCGTAAGCTTGCATTTCATAACTTGCATACAGAAGAGAAATTATCGCTGACTTATTTTGACCAAGGGCAATATCTACCTCATGCAGTGCAAGAGATAAATTATTTGCTTAGAGATTTTCGCTCTGGTGATGTTCATCCTATGGACCCTGAGTTATTCAATTTATTAAATGATTTACAGGCTGTATTAGGGGGAAATAAACTTTTTCAGGTTATTTCTGGCTACCGTTCACCAAGCACTAACCGGATGTTACATAATACTAGCTCAGGTGTCGCTAAGAAAAGTATGCATATGCAAGGAAAAGCGATTGATATTCGTGTTGCAGGTGTGGATTCAAAGCTTGTTCAGCAAGCAGCTATTAAAATGGCACGAGGTGGGGTTGGTTATTATCATAAGTCGGATTTTGTCCATATTGATACAGGGAATGTTCGTTACTGGTAAGTGAGTCTTTAACTTTGCGAGGTTAAAGCCTGTTGACTCCCCCTCACTACAGTTTATCCACTTTGGCTAAAGGTTGTAAAGAAAGGTTGTTTTGTTTGTTTAAGGCTTGGCTTAATGCCTTATCATAGTGATAAATATCATTATAAAAAACAGCTTCCCCTCTCACAATTGATGCTGTTGAGTAATAAATAATGACAGGCACAGCTTTGTTTAACCAAACTTTTTTTGGGGATGATAACCTCATCGCTTTTTCAATTTCTTTTTGATTCCAGCCTTGTTTTGTTTGTAGTAGAAAACGGGCCAGTTCTATTGGTTTTTCCACCCGAATACAGCCATGGCTTAAATCTCTTCTAGGCTTTCGAAATAGGTGACGGGCTGGAGTATCGTGCAAATACACATTATAGTTGTTAGGAAAGATAAACTTTACTCTACCTAGGGAATTGTTTTTTCCTGGACGCTGCCTGAGTTTTAACTCACCTGATTGTAATTGTGCCAGTGAATTTTCCTGGTAAGGTAAAGCCGCTTCATTATTGTGGAACCCCGCGACTAACTCCATATTGTGCTGATCGAGATAAAGGGGGTATTGTTGTAATTTGGGTAAAATTTCTTTAAAGGTAATACTTTTAGGTATATTC
This sequence comes from Gammaproteobacteria bacterium, assembly GCA_024277935.1. Taxonomy (GTDB): domain Bacteria; phylum Pseudomonadota; class Gammaproteobacteria; order Methylococcales; family Methylomonadaceae; genus QPIN01. The sequence continues at coordinate 5,647 of JAJRUF010000022.1, read as the reverse complement.
CAATAGGGAGAAAACTCCAGATAATACATCTTGGCTGTAAAAATAGGAGACTTATTTTTCTTTGATTTGCCAACAATAACTCTCATATTAACTTGCTGATTTTTTTCCTTATCAGCTGGATATGCGGTTAAATGAAAGGCGGGGATATTAACCATAATAACAGGCGGCTGCTGATTTTTTGGTAGCCAGCGAAAACGCTCTAATGCGAGCTTTATTTTTTGAATATATTGAGATATAGGTGTATTTAAAGCCTTAAAAGTATTTTTTCCAATAACCCCATCCTCTTTTAGTCCATGCTGAAACTGCAATTTCTTAATGGCAGAGACTAAGGTCTCGTCATACTGGTAAGATGAGTTGTTTTCAATGGCGGTAAGACCTAAAAGACCAAGTTGATGCCTTATTGCTGCGATTTGGGGTGATACTTCACTGGGGTGTATTGAAGAGATATAATGTAAGTTTTTTATGGCTTCAGACGCTTCCCTGTTTTTATAGCTTAACAGTGATTTTTTAAGTTGCTGATAAGTCTTATTATTTGGCTCTACCAACTTAGAGAGCTGAGTAACTTTACCTTCTGCTATTGCTTTGAGGATAACAGGGACAAGAGTAAAGGCATTTTGTTGACTATTATTATTTAACTTTAATGTTTTAGGGTTTATACGACCAAAGCGAAGATCAGACAGAAAGTGAATAAGATTTGTACTGATTGCAGTATCAAGTAAGGCTTGCTCGGAATGAGAAATATATGTTTTATTTTTGAGTCGGTTCCACTGCTCTGTTAATTTACTTAGGCAGTAGTCCTCTGGGTTTAGGCCACTATCAGCAGCACTGGTAAATAATTTAAGCACAGCCTCAATTTGTGGCTTGTTTGGGTTAATCCAGAGTAATTGCTGTGGGGATAAAAAATATAAATTAGTGAGAGCAGTTTTATAATTTAGAAAATCTTTGTAGCCTAATAAAGGATGGGTATCCGCCGAAATAACCTGAGTAATAGCAGTATCAATAGCAATAATTTTCTTATCGGGTAAAATCTGACTGTATACAGGTAAGGCAAATAGTTGACTTAGTAAGAATAAAATAATAGCTACCATTTTTATCATGTGTTACTGAATTAATCGTTGTGAAAGCCAGCCTAAACTTTTACTTGTTTCGGCGCTTGGCTTATATTCTGCTCCTAAGTAGCCAGAATATTGAGATTTTTGAATCGTATTAAATAATGACTCAAAATCTATAGCACCTGTCCCAGGTTGTCCCCGACCCGGGTTATCTGCAAACTGGATATGAGCAATTTTATCCGCGTATTTATTAATAAAGGCAGTTATATTTTCGCCCATCTTATGCATATGATATATATCATATTGTAGATATAACATAGGATGCTTTAATTGTTCAAGAATATCTAGCATTTGTGAGCTGTTATTAACAAGGAAGCCTGGCATATCGTCTGTATTAATCGCTTCAAACACTGTTTTTACCCCTAGGCTACTAAAAGTATCGGCAGCAAGCGATAAATTGTTAATAAAGGTCGTTAAATATTCGGCCTTTCTTGTAGGGTTATGGATACATCGCCCTGGCAAAATATTGATGGCTTCAGGTCTAAGTATTTCTGCATAAGTTTTGCTTTGCTGTAATGCCAGTTCAAACTGTTGCTGTTTTTCAGGTGCGGCAGCCAAGCCCTCACCCCCCTGCAATAAATCATCAGCATCTACATTAAATAACACCAGTTTAAGTTGGTTTTGATCTAAAACTTGTTTTATTTGTTCTGCAGGTAGAGAGTAGGGAAATTGAATTTCAACAGCATCAAAACCACTTATTTTAGCGGCTTTAAAGCGGTCTATTAAATCCAGTTCGGTAAATAACATGCTTAAATTGGCACTAAATTGCAACATTAGTTTGTACCAAATAGTTTAATTAAAGTAGCGGGATCTTGATCTAAAAAACCTTGATTACCATGTAATTGCATTAATTGTGCTGCAAGCCCTGACATAGGAATTGAGTTGCCTTGTTGAGTTGATAAATCAACAGCCATATTTAAGTCTTTTAATAAGGTTTGTACTCGCCATTTTATGGGCTCAAAAGTTTCTGTTGCCATTTCTGGGCCTGTAATTTGTAATGGCTTTGAATCTGCAAAACCACCAGCTAAAGCCTGGGGGATTTTTTCTGCATCTACGCCTGATGATTTTGCCAAAGCCATCATTTCTGCAATCACCATAACATTACAACTCACAATCATTTGATTGCAAATTTTAGTCACTTGCCCACTGCCGACTTCACCCATACGCGTTAGTTGTGTATACAAAGGGTTTAGCACTTCTTTTGCAATTTCTATATCCTCTTTTGAGCCGCCAGCCATAATAGCCAGAGTACCTTTCTCGGCACCTGCCGTACCACCAGAAACAGGAGCATCAACCCAGCGCATACCGCATTTTTTATTTAATTCTGTGGCTAGTTTTCTGGTCGTTTCAGGGTGAATACTGGATAAATCAATAATTAATTTTTCTGCTGAGCCAGCATTAATAATTTCAGTTTCAACGATAGCTTCAACGACTTTGGTATTTGCCAAACATAAAATAACAATATCAGAAGCTGTTACTAAATCAGCAATGCTACTGTAAGTGATAGCTCCTGCATCAGCAACGCCAGCCAACTTTTCAGCGGTGCGGTTCCATACATTAACTTTAAACCCTGCATGCAGTAAACGTAATGTCATGGGTTTACCCATAAGTCCAATACCAATAAAGCCTAAGGTATATTGTTTTTTTGTCATTGTTTTTTGTATTTGAGTGATATGATTCAAATCGTATCATTTATTACTTATAAAATGTGTAGAGATTGACAATGACTATTTTTAAGATATTAACAATTACAATCATTTTATGTCTTAGCCCTATCGTTAATGCAGGTATGCCAAAAGCGGCTATTGCCAGTGCACACCCACTGGCAACTTATGCAGGTTTTGAAATTTTAGAGCAAGGGGGTAATGCCTTCGATGCCGCTGTAGCGGTGAGTGCAGCATTAGCTGTAGTAGAGCCTTCTGGGTCTGGTTTAGGGGGTGGGGGTTTTTGGTTACTACATCGAGCGAGTGATGGTTTTGAAACTATGCTTGATGGTAGAGAAAAAGCCCCCCTGCTTGCAAATAGAGATATGTATCTTGATGCTAAGGGTAACATTCTTAAAGGGCTTTCCAGAAATGGCGTATTGGCTGCTGGTATTCCAGGCTTACCTGCAACCATTGTGCATTTATCTGAAAAATATGGCCAGTTGCCACTCAGTCAAGTGTTACAACCCGCTATTCGTTACGCTAAACAAGGCTTTGTTATAGGTGCTAAGCATAGAAAATTATTAAAATACCGATTGGCTGTTTTGCAAAAAAATACAGCAGCTGCAAATATTTTTCTTGTTGATAATAATATCCCAAAACAAGGGGCTGTGTTAAAGCAAACGGACTTAGCTTCTGCTCTAGAAAAGATTGCACAACTTGGCAGAGCAGGATTTTATGCGGGAAGTGTTGCAGAAAAAATGCTTAAATCAGTACAGCAAGCAGGAGGTATTTGGACACAAAAAGATTTAAGCCAATACCAAGTAATAGAGCGCAAACCCATAAAAGGAGAATATAAAGGGGTAAAAATTACCAGTGCGGCATTACCGTCTTCTGGAGGTATTGTTTTACTTGAAGCTTTAAATATTTTAGAGGGCTACCCCCTCAATCAGTTAGATGAAATAAGCCGAAAGCATATTATTGCTGAAGCTATGCGTAGAGCTTATCATGACCGTGCTTTATATTTAGGGGATAGTGATTTTATAGATGTTCCTGTCAAACGCTTATTAGATAAAAACTATGCCGCTGGACTAAGGTCAGGCATGCATCTGGATAAAGCAACTCTAAGTGCTTATTTATCAGGCAATACGCCAGAAAAAAAAGGTGGCAGAAATACCACTCACTTTTCAATTATTGATAAGGATGGTAATAAAGTAGCGGCCACATTAAGTGTCAATTTTCCTTTTGGCTCTGGGTTTATGGCAAAAGGGACGGGGGTGTTACTCAATGATGAAATGGATGACTTTGTGAGTAAAGTGGGTGAAATGAATGGCTATGGCTTAGTGGGAGGCATAGCAAATGGTATTGAACCTGGTAAAAGGATGTTATCCAGTATGACACCAACCTTTATTGAAGATGCTAATCGAATTGCTGTTTTAGGAACACCGGGAGGGAGCAGGATTATCTCTATGGTTTTATTAGCGGTACTGGATTTTGCTGCAGGTCGTGGCCCTGAATCCTGGGTAGGGTTACCTCGGTTTCACCACCAATATATTCCTGACCGAATTCAATATGAGAAAGGAGGGATGACCCATGATGAAATAGCAGGGCTGACAAAATTAGGACATAAATTAAATGAAGCCGGATATCGGTATGGAAATATGCAGGCCGTTCAGTTTAATAAAAATACACAACAACTAACAGCAGTTGCTGACCCACGGGGAGAAGGGTCAGCATTGGTCAAAGGCTATTAGGATGACAGAAAAATTTGTTGACGTATGGCAAGCTAATATTTTGTCACAAGAGGCGGCAAAACAAAATTACTATGAGCTGTTAAATGCGGATGAAAAACAAAAAGTAGATACCTTTTTACGAGCAGAATTACAGCAAAAATATATTAATACGCGTGGCATATTAAGAAAAGTATTGGGTACTTATCTTAATATGAAGCCACAAGATATTAATATTAAAACAGCTGAATATGGAAAACCTTTTGTAGATGATTCGGAAATATTTTTTAATTTATCACATACTGGCAATAAACTTGTTATTGCTGTAAGTAATGTCAGTGAAATAGGTATTGATTTAGAGCAACTTAGGGGTAGAAAAAACCTAAAAGGCTTGGTGAAAAAATGTCTTTCAACAGTAGAAAAGAAAAGCTGGGAAAGCTTATCAGAACAACAGCAAATTTTTATGTTTTATTATTTATGGGTTAGAAAAGAGGCCCTTGTTAAAGCAATAGGACGAGGAATTGCTATGGGCTTAGACCAATGTATTGTTGACCCTGTACAACAAACAAAATTTTTATCTATTCCAGGAGGGGGCGATTCAATAAATGATTGGAAAATAGTTGAAGTAAAACTTAATCAGGAGGATGTTTGTGCATTGGTGATAAAGGATATAAATTTTAACTATCAACTTATCGAATTAGAGTAAAAGCGGATGAAAAAAACCCCCATAAAATCACTATTTATTTGTCTACACATAGTTACTTTTACACTACTTATTGGCTGTGAGACGGGGGAGCAACCACAGCAAGTATTTTCAAAAGGGCAAGTTGTTTCTCCTGAGCAAGGAGTAAAGTTTCAGGTTGAAATAGCAGAAACTGCGAATCAAAGAACGCAGGGGCTAATGTATAGAGAGTCTATCGCTGCAAACAAGGGAATGCTGTTTATCTTTGAACATACCGGTGTGCAACGTGTTTGGATGAAAAACACCTTGATAGCACTGGATATTATTTTTTTGTCAAAGCAAGGTAAGATTGTTTCAATTTTGCAGAATATAAAGCCTTGTAAACAGCCAGTTTGTGAAGTTTATACTTCAAAAAAGAGTGCTAAATATATGTTAGAAATAAAGGCTGGAAAAGTAAAAAAAGCTGGCTTAATGACGGGC
>JAJRUF010000244.1 GCA_024277935.1 Gammaproteobacteria bacterium | reverse complement strand
CCGTCAAAAGTACCTTAGATAATCTAGTAACCCTTTCTATCGAATGCATAGATGCAGACAAAATAAATTTAAGAAAACAAATTGATGACAGTTTAAACCGCTTAGAACGGCAATTATTAATTGCCAGAAATGGTGATGAATTTATTTTTCTCACAAATGAAGAAAAAGAAATAGAAAATGAGATTAGGCATACTGATGTAGAGCCTTCAGAGGTTTCTAACAAGCTTGCCACCATCGTTTTTGATGAACTATTAAAACGTAACAACCAATTCCGTTACCCCGTTAATAAACAAGACTTTAAAGTCAGTCGATTTTGTAATGGCCATCCAAGAGACGGATCAAAGTTGGAAGATTTGGTATTAAAGTTAATCTCCCCGCTCGATGCACATTATGAAAATTTTTCACATGACCAACATTGCATTAACCATACTTTAGAGGGTGATGGCTGCATTCTCATTAAACTAGGTGAACAGAAACGACTTTGGGATGAGCTAACAACATTCATTCAAACAGACCGTTTTTTAAAACAAAATTCAGGTCAGCGTCCAGAGCAAGAACATTTGCTACGAGATAAGCAGATGGAAAATATGGAGAGAGAAAAACGGTTAAGACATGACTTTGAAAGCTTGTTTATTGAAGCCGATCTTTTTGCAATAGGCACAAAATTAACCAAAAAAATAGCAACACCCTCTGCTATTTTGGAAGCGGCTTACACCTATGTTATTGAGAATACCTTTGCAAAATTGAATTTGTTAAAGCCAACAACAGGGGAGTTATCAAAAGAAATCCAAGCGGTGTTAATGGCTGATGATATTGCTCAAACGAATATGGATTTTGAGACAGAGGAATGCAACCCAAAAGCCATGCAAGAAGTGGAGCAATACATCTCACTCAGAGTAGAGCGTAACGAAGCCCTTTATTTACGCGATTTAGTCAGCCACTTTACACGCCGCCCTTATGGTTGGTTAGATGATGAATTATTATTGATTGCTGCACGACTTGGGTTGGCTGGAAAAATAAGCTTTACTCTGCAAAGTATGCCGCTAGCTTTAAATAAAGCGTATGAACCCTTTACCAACAGTCGTAAACGTGGCGAAATTCGCATACAAAAAATACGCCAGCATGATGAAAGACAACTCAAAAAAGCAGTCAGCTTAGTTAAAAGTTTATTTTCTAAGACATTCACAGGTTCAGGAGAAAAAGAACTCACAGAACTGATTCAACAAGAATTAAAAAAATGGCAAGATGAGCTTAAATCTTTTTCTATTAAGTCTCAAACAGGACATTTCCCTAGTAAAGAAAAAATAGAATCAGGCTTGGTTCTCTTGGCAGGAATATTAGATCAAAGAAATAGCTTTGAGCTCATTAAACGCTTGATAGAAGATGCTGATGCCTTAGAAGACTTCTCAGAAGACTTTGAAGATCTGGATGAATTCTACAACAGCCAATTTAAAACGTGGCAATCATTAGCAAGCGCGCTTAATAATCAGTTTAAGGCTAACCGTCCTGCATTAGAAAAACAGGCGGAAGCTTTAAAAGCACTAAAGGAACTAGAGCGTATTTATGATATGGCAGAACCTTATGGGCAATTACGCCATATCAAGCCCTTAATAGAAGCCGTTCAAAAGATTAATGATCAGTTAGTCAATGAAAAACGAATTCATGCACAGGAAAGAGTTGACCTCAGAATTGAAAGGATAACGACAGCTTTAAACGACTGTGCAGCACCGAGTGAATTAAGCAATAAAGCATTGCACCCATTACAAAGATGTAAACAACACATTGATAGTACAAGCTCAATTCCACAAATAATCAGTGAACAAGCTGATGCAGAGGGTTATGAAGATGAAGCAGATCAATTAATTAATGCTTACATTGATGCCGAACATAAAAAAGCAGAAAACGAACAAAGACGAAAAGAAGCAGACGCGAAGAAATCAACAAACACTACTGAGTCAAAAGTTGAAGACCCCGTTCGAACTACTCCAAAACCAAAAAGAACGGTAACTATTAACCCTGCTGAAATTATTACAGCATCAGGTAATGCCTTTATTGAAACGGAAGAGCAGATTGATCAGTATCTAAAACAGTTGCGAGAAAAATTACTTGTAGTTGTTAAATCTGGCGATAAGGTCAGGATAAAATAGTTAATGTTCTCACAAAATACCTTACGTACAGAAAAACAAGGAACTGAAAATTACGTTGGTTCCCGAGCTATGCTGGTTCCCAAGCTCTAGCTTGGGAACCTCACCTGGAAGCTCCAGCTTCACGAAATTATTAGGAAACCTTCATGCCACGTAGTCGTTACCGAGTTATGCATCAGCAAGCTCCCCATTTTATGACAATGACGATTAATTATTGGCTACCTGTGTTTACCCGTACAGAAACTGTTAATATTATTTTAGATTCCTGGCGGTATTTGCAGCAACAGGCCGATTTTAAACTGTATGGTTATGTGATATTGGAGAATCACTTGCATTGTGTAGCGGCATCGAAGGATTTAAGTCGTGATATTCAGCGATTCAAGTCATATACTGCGAAAGAAATATTGAAGAGTTTAAATGAATTAAAAGCGTATCGGTTGTTACAATTATTGGCTTTGTTCAAACGTGCGCATAAAATTGAATCAACTTATCAGGTTTGGGAAGAAGGCAGTCATCCGCAAATCATCGAAAGTGAAACAGTCATGCGGCAAAAGCTTGACTATATTCATATGAATCCGGTGAAAAGGGGATATGTGGATAAGCCCGAAGATTGGCGTTATTCCAGTGCGCGTAATTATGCTGGCTTGGACGGATTGATTGAGGTTGAGCGTGGATGGTGAATGAAAGGCTTGAAGCTGGAGCTTCCTATAGCTGGTTCCCAAGCAGGAGCTTGGGAACCAGCTAAGGTAAAAGAATTAAATCCAAATGATATTCTGACACTAGATCATAGGTGGGGCGGATTATCTGAATTGATGACTTGGATTTCTCATTATCGCTCATTTCGTGACGCTTTAAGTAGGAATGCAAACAGAGAATTAAAGCGAGAAGGGGCAAAGCAACTAGCAAATTATTTTAATATTAGTGCTGATAGTTTAGAGCTTGCAATTAAAGACAAATTGTTGGTCCTAGCACAAAGTTGGTTGTGGGCAAATGAAAGGTATTGTGTATGGACACTGCGGGCTTGGCCTTATTTACAAGCAGATATTGTCACTGCGATAGAATGGCTTTGTTATTTATCAGGAAATTCTTTTACATACTATCTTGACCTTTGGACCTACCCCAATCGACAGCAAAGAGAATGGGCAGAGTTACATAAAATACTGCCGTTTGAATTTTTTGGGGCGAGGCAATATTTTTTACAATATGCACCTAAATATATATCAATTTATCAAAGACTGGAGTTACCTACTGGTGATGAATTAAAAGAACTGGTGACTCGCTTGCAGGTACATAATTATCCCTTTGCTAGTTTTTTAAAGACATTTTATCAATTACATGATCAGCTGATTTATAACCCCAAACAAAAAGGTAGCATAGATTTTCGTGAATTACGCCCATTAGATTATTATTCTTTGCTAGCGATACGAGCAGAAGGTTGTTTGCAAAATGAATTAGAAAGAAGTGATACTTTGGGTGCTGCTGAAGGTTTACAAGCTTATATCGAGGTGCTTGCTAATCAAAAAAGAGTTCCCGAAAAAGTAAATAACGCTTTTAGGGAGAAAGCGAGTCAATATACTAAGTTGCATGATAGGCCAAATAACCCCATTTCTGAGATTATGCAAATTAACTTTAATAACTGGAGTAAAAAGGACACGCAATGTTTACAGGCTTTTTTGTGTTGTCTTCTTGCAAGAAATTATTTTGCTCATCACACATATTTAGATAGTGAGTTAAGGCGGTCTGAAGAATCTGGTTTTATGTTGTCAGGAATTTTGGTTACAGTGTTAACTTTATTAAGGACAGACTGAAAAAAACGAAGTAATAGTACGAATGTGATATTTTTACTGGTAGAAGGTTACTAACAAACAACAAAGAAAGACAGGATTAACGAGGTATCTGATGAAAACAATTCAACTAGAGCTATCCGATAAAATTTACGATAAAGTGATTAATTTCTTGGCGTTATTACCAGAAAAAGAGTGCCATATTCTGGAAAACCAAGAAATACAACAACAAAAGTTGGGTGAAGCCCTTGATTTTGCCGTGCGTAGCAATGCATTTTCTGACATTAAAGATCCTGCCGCCTGGCAAAATGAAATACGCAAAGATAGAGCCTTACCCGAGCGTGAAGGATGATTATATTAGACAGTAATATAATCATTTACTCGGTACAGAAAGAACATCAAGCATTAAGGCAATGGTTGCTTACGATTCAGCCCGCATACTCCATTATTAGTAAAGTAGAGGTTTTAGGCTATTGGAATCTTTCAGTACAACAATCTCAAGCTATTGCAGCAGTTCTATCATCAATGCGTGAAATAGCATTGACTGCGAATCAATGTGAACGAGCCATAACACTGCGTCAGATGAAAAAAATGTCGCTAGGAGATGCCTTGATTGCAGCAACCGCCTTGGATTATGAGATACCTTTAGCGACACGAAATACTAAAGATTTCGATTGGATTTCAGGTTTATCGTTAATTAACCCAATGGATTAAAAAGACCAGATGAACACCAACAACATAAAAAAATATGCTCCCCTAGCCCGAAATACCTTTATCATAGCCGTTAGCAAACGTGCTAATGAACTGGGTATTTACGACAGCCATATTGAAGAAGCAATAGAAGAAGGACAAACACTTAAAATTGAAGGGCGTAGTGTTGATTTACAGCTTAAAAGTGCGCGTAATAAATTAATT
>JAJRUF010000243.1 GCA_024277935.1 Gammaproteobacteria bacterium | reverse complement strand
GAGCATCGCCCTTACAAGGCGAGGGTCGGGGGTTCGATCCCCTCAGCACCCACCAGACTTTGGAGCGGTAGTTCAGTTGGTTAGAATACCGGCCTGTCACGCCGGGGGTCGCGGGTTCGAGTCCCGTCCGCTCCGCCAAATTTAAAAGCTCCGAACCTAATAGGTTTGGGGCTTTTTTTTTGCTTAAAATGTATTTATTGGTTTAGGAACGTGTATGGAATAACTTCCCGAAATTATAACAAAAAAGACAAGTTAGAAATCGGTAGGTTATTTCATGCGAGCTCCTTAGCTTTTAGTGTTTTCGTAGGTTTAGTGTTAGGTATTTCACCTTTTGTATTTAATTATTCATATCAAATTTGTTTTAAGGATTATCTATGCTGTTAAAGATTAGAGAAAAATCACAAGGTGTTTTTGCCTGGATCATTTTGTTGTTAATTTGTGTACCCTTCGCTTTATGGGGGATTCAAAATTACGTAGGAGGAGCTAGTGAAGCGGCTATTGTTAAAGTCGGTGGAACAGAGTTTTTCCAACAGGATTTAAATCGAGCTTATTCTCAGTTTAGTCAGAACTTGCAAGGTGCTAATTTTGATGAAAAAATAGTTAAAAAACAAGCATTGGATAAACTGATCAAAGATGAGGTTTTATTACAATATGTAAATGCACAGGGCTTAGTCGTCACTGACCAGTCTGCTAAAGATTTTATTAAAGGGTTGGAGTATTTCCAAACTGATGGAAAATTTAATATAAAACAGTATAAATCAATGCTGTCATCTCAAAGAATGGCACCTAGTGAGTTTGTGGCTAAAATTAAAAAAGCCTTGGTAATGGAGCAATTTCAACGTGCTATTGTCGATAGTGAATTTGTGACCGAAAAAGACTTGCAAAGCTTTTTTAAAATTCAAAATCAGAAGCGTCAAGTAGAGCTTGTAACGGTCGGTTTAGAAAAAATAACTGAGCAGCCAACAGTAGAAGAAATTGAAGAGTACTACCAGCAAAATCAGAATTCTTTTTTAACAGATGAAAAGGTTGCTATCGAGTTTGTAGAGTTATCACTGGATGAGTTGGCAAAACAGGTTAAGCCAACTGCAGAACAGTTAGCTACTTATTATGATGAACAAAAAGACCTATATACGACTAAAGAACGTAGAAGAATTAGTCATATATTATTTGCATTTAATAAAGATAAAGGAAATGATCATGTTCAATTAGAGCGTGCTTTAAAAGCAAAAGCTGAATTGGCAAATAAAGATTTTTCTGTTTTAGCTGCTGAGGTTTCTGATGATAAGTTAACGGCTACAAAAGGAGGGGACTTAGGATTATTTAATATAGGCGTTATGGATAAGGCTTTTGAAGATGCAGCAAGCTCGTTAAAGTTAAATCAAGTATCTGAACCTGTAAAATCAGCATTCGGCTATCATTTAATAAAGGTGACAGAACTTGAACCCGCTAAAATAAAATCGTTTGATGAGGTTAAAGATGAGTTAACCCTTGCTTACCAGAGAGCTGAAGCTGAAAGTAACTTTTATGAGCTGGGAGAGACATTAACTGAACTTAGTTATGAGAATCCAGATAGCCTACAAGCAGTTTCGGATGCTTTGGGAATAAAAATAGTAAAATCAAACTTATTTAGCAGAAACTCTAAAGCAAGACCTAATAACACTAAAGATATCACCTCTCAACAAGCAATTATTGATGCTGCGTTTTCTGAAGATGTTTTAAAAGGTGAAAATAGTCCTGTTATTGAATTAGGTGATGATAAGCTGGTCGTCTTGAGAATGACTGAACATCAACCATCGGAAGTTAGGCCTTTGGAAAGTGTTAAGCCCGTCATTGTTGCCAAACTTCGAGCTGATAAAGCAAGAAAAGTTGCAACAGAAAAGGCGGAAGCAATTAAGGCAGCTGTAAATGGTGGACAAACTTTAACAACAGTGGCAAAGCAATACGGTCTAAAAGTAAAAAAATTATCTGGATTAGGTCGCTCTAATGGTGATTTACCATGGCAGGTAAATCAGGCTATTTTTAAAGCTGCAAAACCTGTGGATGGTAAGCCTGTCGTCGTTATCGTTAATGATGTAAGTGGTGGAAAAACAGTTATCAGTTTGCTATCTGTTACAGAAGGAATAATGACTGATAGCGATAAAGCAAAGAAAGAACTGGCAAAAACTAATTTAGCAAAGGCATTTGGGCAGGCTGATTTTAATGCAACATTAAACAGTCTTCAAGATAAAGCTAAAATAGTCGTAAAAAATATAACTGAATGATATTTCAGTTAAATGTTCTAGCAAGACAACTGGCAAGAAATAACTTACCCAAATTGCGAAGGATTTTTGTCTGCTTTCAGTGCTACAACGAAGGGTGTATAGCAAGCTATGTAAGCATTACAGTGTGAAGGTGGGCGAAAAATATTCGCTAGGTAGGGTATGGGTATTTATTACTAGGAGGCTGTCCGAGAATAGAAACCTTTGTGGGGGGAGGGGCTTTTTCCGTACTAGTACAAGGATGTACGTAGGTAGACAGTGCAGGAGCAATTGCCGAGCAGGTTTTCTATTCTCGGACAGTCTCCAAGTTGCTTCAGTAACACGCTGTTACTAAAATGGAGTTGTGAAATTTGTGCCCTCTATAGCGAATTGAAGTCCGCTATAGAGACTCTTTGTAATGGTTATTGCGGACTGAAGTCTGTTCTACAATTTATCACCTGTAGATGTTAACAGCCATAAAATATTATTTAAACCGAGATTGCTGGGTGGAAGCTTATTTTATAGTTTATATAAGATGTTTTCATTTTGAGAATGAGTTTTAGCAGGTTTTGAATGCCTGTTTTGATTTATTCTTTCTTGAGTAAAATGAGCGATCATTTGATCCCAGCTACTATATTGAACATAGCTTTTAAAGCCGGCATTTTTACGTTGTTGAAAGATTTCTTTACCTAATTCGATAAGTTCTTCTGGAGTTTTGCCATCAACTTTATTAAGGAAGTCTTTTTTGTTTTTTATCGAGTCACGTAAGGTCCAGTATGATACTTCAAATTCAATACGTAACTCTGTAGGTAGGTGGTCTTTGATTCTGCTGACTGAACGGTTAGCAGTTTTTAAGCTTCGTCCATTAATTTGGTTGCCTTTGGTGCAACCCATAAGAGATATACAAATAGCAAAAATAAAAGCAGTAGATAAAATCCTCATATAATTAATCCTCAATAGTTCTTGAATAAGTATGTTAATAGATACTTATCCTTTAAAATAAACAAACCTGTTGGTTTTAGTTGTAATATTTTCAGGTTTTCAAAATAATTCTTGGTAAAGAAAATAATATATTCTTTACCAGCAAGTATTTAAACAAAGTAAAATACTCAGTTATTATAAACCCAAGCTCACATTTTATGCTGGAATTTATCCAATTATTAAATTTGCGTTATCAGGCTGTTATTGCAAGCCTAAAAGCCACTGACCCTCAGCTTGCTTTATTTGAACAAAGGCTTGAGCAGCTATTATTTGCAGAGGCTTTTATTAGGAAAGGAATGATATATGAGCCACCATCTAAAGTTCCATTACAGGTGGCAATTATTGGCCCTACTCAAGCAGGTAAAAGCTCAATAGCCAATGTTATTTTAAATGGTCAACAGGCAGGTGTCAGTCCTTTGGCAGGCTATACTGTTCACCCACAAGGCTTTTGTTATAAGGTGAGTTTACAGGAGTGCTCCTCTTTACAAAATTATTTTGGACGATTTCAGCAGTTAAGTTTGTCAGAGTTAAACCCTGAGCGACATGATTGTTATTCTTTGACTGAAGTTGACACCGAGAGTTCGTTGTTGCCTCCCTGCGTATTTTGGGATACTCCAGATTTTGATTCAATTGATTCTGAGGATTATCGTGAAGGTGTGATTAGAACGATTGCTTTAGCTGACATTGTTATACTTGTTGTGAGTAAAGAAAAGTACGCTGACCAGTCAGTATGGGAAATGATGTCAACTATTGAAGCATTTCATCAAACGACCCTTATTTGTGTCAATAAATTAACCGAGGGCACTGAAGAGCTTATTATTAATTCATTACAAGATAAATGGCTACAAGCTAGACAAGATGAATTTCCTCATGTTATCCCACTACATTTTCAAAAATTAACCTCTGCTCCTATCTGGCCTGCAACTGAATCAAATCGTTTATTTCAATTACAAAAAGCTGTTTCACAAAAGAGTCATTTTGAATATCAACATAAGCTTATTAATAAATATTGGCATAGTTGGCTGGAGCCTGTTGTGGCAGAGCATGAAGCCCTGAAATTATGGGAGCAATTGGTTGATAAGCATATTCAACAAGCTTTAGATGAATATCAACGAGACTATCTAAATCACCCTCATTACTATGATACTTTCCAAAATGCATTAGTCGAGTTGTTAAACTTGCTAGAGGTCCCTGGCCTTTCCAGGGTGTTAACAAAGACCCGAAGATTTCTTACCTGGCCTGTAAGAAAAATTATGAATATGGGTAAGGAATATGCTGGAGTAAAAAGTCAAGAAATAGATATATTAAGCCAAATAGGTGAGCACTTATTAATCACTTTAGCAGACCAGTTACTCGAAAAAATAGACTCAGATACAAAACAAAATAAATGGTGGAAAGATAATTATTGTTTACTAAGGCAAGAAAAGGAAACGCTAATCAGTCATTATCAACAGGCTGTTGGTAATTACTGTGAGTTGTTTCAGCAAGATGTCGAAGCGACTGCAAATCAACTTTATACCAAATTATCTGAACAACCTGTGCTGTTAAATAGCCTAAGAGCAACAAGACTAACGACTGATGCTGCAGCAATGGCTTTGGTGATTCAAACGGGTGGTATTGGAGTGCATGATTTAGTAATTACTCCTGCGATGTTATCAGTGACTTCTTTGTTGGCTGAAAGCGCCATTGGTAGTTATATGGGGCGTGTTGAGGCAGAGTTGAAACAGCTACAATTAAAAACAGTTGAAAAGGATTTGTTCATAGCATGTTTACAGCAGTCATTGTATGCTTTACCGGAGAATATTTCTGATACCAACCGTTTTAATATTTCACCTGAGTTATTAATCAAAGCTGAACAGCAACGTAATGAGAAAAAATATGGCATACGACTATTCTGAGCTACTGACAAATATTAAAGACTGGGCAGTGCCGGCGACTAAAAATGGCTGGATAGAGCAGAAACAAGCTTCGTTATTGACAGAGAAACCAGAAAACTTAGCCAATGAATTATTTACCAATCAAAATGAAAGACCTCTTATTGTTGCTTTTATGGGGGGGACGGGAGTTGGTAAAAGTTCACTCCTCAATAAATTGGCAGGACAAGATATTGCAAAATCAGGGGTAGAAAGGCCTACCTCCCGAGAAGTGACTTTGTATCATCACCAAAATATTTCGCTACAACTATTGGAACAAACTTTTCCATTGCAGAATATTAAAGTTTCTCAGCATACTGAGGAATCAAATAAACAGATTATCTGGGTTGATATGCCCGATTTTGATAGTACTGAAGAAAAAAATAAAGCTATTGTTATGCAATGGTTACCTTATATTGATGTACTTATTTATGTTGTGAGTCCTGAGCGCTATCGAGATAACAAGGCGTGGCAATTATTACAAGCTGAAGGGGCTAATCATGCATGGTTGTTTGTAATGAATCAATGGGACCGAGGAGAAGCCTCGCAATATAATGATTTTAAAAAACAATTAGCTAAAGCAGGGTTTGATAAAGCTATTATTTATAAAACAATATGTCAAGCAGGGGTAAGTGATGAAGCTGATGAGTTGGGTAGTTTACAAGCAAGTATATCTTCATTAGCGACATCTAATGCGATAGAGCATCTAGAAAACCGGAGTTTACAACAGAATATAAAGGCAACTAAAGAAAAATTACAGCAATGTTTGTACCAGTTGGGTGACTCGCATGGTTTTTCAGCTTTAAATGAAGTACAAGAGGCAAGATGGTCAAATACTAAAGCGCAGTTAATTCAAGGGTTTGAATGGCCTATTAAACAATTATCTATGGTTTTTTCTAGTAAGGGTAATGTAGTGGAGCAGGATAAAATACAATTATGGGATGATTGGGCGCAAAGTAGATTTAATGATTATATTGATGAACTGATTTTGACTGCAGACCAGCAGGAACTACCAACTAAACCTTTAAGAAATGCCTTATTTAACTGTCGAAGTCAGGCTGAAAAGCATATTCAGGTGCAAACTGAATTGAGTTGTCGTAAAGCTTTGATACGCCCTGGTAATATTATTCAAAGAGTTACTCTTAGAATAGCTAAAATAGCCGAGTTTTTTCTACCATTAGTTGCAATGGGGCTTGTGGGATATGAAGTTTTTCAAGGTTACTATGATAGTGCCATGACGGACCAAGCATTTTTAGGTGTTGATTTTGCAGTTCACAGCACTCTATTAGTTTTAATTAGTTGGTTACTACCTTACTTTATTAGAAAAAAGTTAAAGCCTTCATTAAAAAAAGCAGCATTTAAAGGGCTTAATAAAGGGGTGCAGCTAGCATTAGAAATGATTGATATTGATGTTAAAGCTGCTATGACTAGATTTAAAGAAAATCACCAGCAGCTTACTGAATCTTTAACTCAATTAATAAGTGAATGTGAGTTAGATAATGAACTTCAAAAATCAGATATTACTAATAAGCAGTTAGAAAGAATGTTATTAAAAGATTAAAATTGAAGTGACAGTCTTTCTTGTTACTGACAAATATATTTTAATATTTCTACAACTTGTTGTGGATTTTCTGTCACTGCAAGTGCAGCGGCATCAACCTCTTTAAGAGGATGAGTTAACTCTGGACTGTGCATGATGATGGTCGGAATGCCAAGCCCTGTAGCAATACCTGCATCAAAAGCGGCATTCCACTGTTTATATTGTTCGCCAAATCTTACAACAACAATATCTGAACGGCTAATATAACTGTTAGTACGAAGTGCATTAATTTTGGCTGATTTATGATCTTTCCAAAAATTATTTGGCTCTTCACCAAGGATGCTAGAGCCTATATTATCACTACTATCATGATCGGTAATAGGTGTTAAGACTTTAATATCCAATTTGTTTTCGGATATACCTTGCTTAATTTTCTCGCGCCAATCTGAATGGATTTCTCCGGATAGATAAATTGTGTAGGACATAATGTTTTTTAAAGTTTATGGGATGTGCCTGTTGGTAAAATACAGGTAAAATGTAAATTATTATCTATTCTAACTGGGTGTAAGTTTAAATGTCAGAAAAACATATTTATAAGGTTATATTTATTAATAGAGAAGAGGTCTATGAAGTTTATGCTAAAAGTGTTTATCAGGGGGATATGTATGGCTTTGTGATTATTGAAGATTTTGTTTTTGGTGAAAAAAGTGCGATTGTAGTTGATCCGAGTGAAGAAAAGTTAAGAACAGAGTTTGAGAGTGTTAAACGGTCTTTTATACCAATGCACGAAATTATTCGGATTGACCAAGTTGAAAGGCGAGGAAGTGCGAAAATTATAGCATCCAAGCAAACATCAAAATTAACTGGAAATGTATCCTCCTTGTATGTACCAAAGAAAAATTAATTAATTTATTTAAAAAAGAAACAATTTGTTATTCTTAAATTAATTTGAAGACTTGTAAGTACTCAGATTAATTATTATTTCACAACCCTTAAATGTGGCCTGCTGGGTTTTTTATCTTCCGAAGGCGGAGGAGGTGGTTCATTATCATACTCTTCAGGGTCAAATATCATACCTTTGCCATTTTCTTTTGCATAAATGGCTAAAACAGCTGTTGTTGGAGTAACAATATGCATGGCTGTTCCAGAAAAACGAGCATTAAATTGAATCTCTTCATTTCCAAGAATAAGACCTTGAATAGCTTCAGGACGAAGATTTAATACTATTTTTCCATCTTCAATGTAGTCCTTAGGAAGTATCGCTTCAGGATTCTCAGCATCAACTAAAAGGTGAGGCGTTAGCTGGTTATCTATAATCCATTCATAAATTGAGCGGATTAAATAGGGTTTTAATGATGTCATTTATTCACAGGGGCCATTTCTTTTTCTTCATCGCTTAAGCTTAATTGAAAAGCTTCTCTAGCGAATAAACGGTTTGCATAGGCTGAAATTGCTGGGCTTAGCGAATGAATATCAATGCCTAAGCTTGGTAAGCGCCATAACAATGGGGCCATTGTACAATCAATTAATGAATACTCATCACTCATAAAGTAAGGTTGAGATTCAAAAACAGGCGTTGCCGCAATAAGGCTTTCTTTTAGCATTTTTTTTGCTCTAGCTGATTTTTTTTCACCAGAGTTTAAAATTTCATCTAAAAGTTGGTACCAATCCTGGTCTATACGCTTAATTAACATGCGTGAATTTGCCCGTGAAACGGGATCCATTTGATGTAAAGGTGGATGCGGAAAGCGTTCATCTAAGTACTCCATAATGATTCTAGAATCATAAAGCACTAAATTGCGCTCAATTAAAGTGGGCGAAATACCTGTGGGGTTAAGTTCCAGTAAATCTTCTGGTGGCTCGGATGAGTCAAAAAATTCAATATCTGCTGTAACGCCTTTTTCAAACATGACCAGTCGGGCACAGTGACTGAGTGCACAGTTTGATATGGAAAAAAGAGTCATTACCGATTTGCGAGAAGTGCTATTTGTCACGAAACACAGCCTATTTAGTGAGTTAGAAATTAAATTATATCATGTTATTTTTTGGTTTTATGGAATTGTTCTATTGATAACGAGAAAAATAAGTTTTAATTAACTGAACAACGGAAGTAAGATCGATTTCTAATGTATTTCGTAACAATTTTATGCATGAAATATACTTCACCCAGTCGTAACTGGGTGAAGTATATACGAGGCTTTTCAGTATTTATTTATAATAAAGGGGCAATAACAAGTGAAACAACAGACATTAATTTGACCACAATATTTAATGATGGGCCAGAAGTGTCTTTAAAGGGGTCACCAACTGTATCACCACAAACAGCCGCTTTATGAGCATCTGTTCCTTTACCGCCATGAGCCCCCCCTTCAATTAATTTCTTTGCGTTATCCCAGGCTCCACCAGCATTAGCCATAAATAAAGCCATTAATACGCCAGAAAGCAATGATCCAGCTAATAAGCCGCCTAGCGCTTCTTTGTTAAGTAAAAAGCCAACTAAAACAGGGGTAGAAACGGTTACTACACTGGGTAAAATCATTTCTCTTAAAGAAGCTTTGGTTGATATTTCAATACAACGCGCTGAGTCGGGTGGTGTCGTACCTTCCATTAAACCAGCAATTTCACGAAATTGACGGCGAACTTCTTCCACCATATCTTGAGCCGCTTTACCAACAGAATCCATGGTCATTGCGGCAACAAAAAAGGGAACACAGCCACCAATAAATAGACCTATTACTACAAGAGGATCAAGTAAATCAATTGCTTTTAAATGTGCTGCGGCGGCATAAGCTGAAAATAAAGCTAATGCCGTTAATGCAGCTGAACCGATAGCAAAGCCTTTACCAACAGCCGCTGTAGTATTACCAATCGCATCTAATGAATCTGTAATTGCTCTTGTCTCTGGGCCTAACTCTGCCATTTCACTAATGCCACCAGCATTATCTGCAATAGGGCCGTAGGCATCAACAGACATTGTAACCCCTGTTGTTGCCAACATACCTACAGCAGAGATACCAATACCGTATAGCCCTGCAAAATGGTAAGAGACATAAATAGCAACACAAATTCCCAAGATAGGTAGAATAGTTGAACGCATACCAATACCAAGACCCGCAATAATATTTGTTGCGGGTCCAAATTTAGATGCCGCAGCAATTGCTTCTACAGGGGCTTTAGAGGTGTAGTAATCAGTGACTCGTCCAATAAAAATACCAACAGCTGTGCCGCCTAATAATGCATAAAAAGGCCCGTTAATAGAGGTTGTTTGTCCATTAATATTGAATTGGATTGCAAAAGCCTGGATAACAATAAATGCCAGTACTAAAAATATTAAAGCTGCAATCCATGTTACACCCTCCAAGGCATGTGCTGGGTTAATATTTTTTAGTAAACGCATGCAAAATACACCCACCAATGATGCGATTAGTCCTACTATAATAAGTGCGATTGGAAGTAACAAAGCATTGCGTTGCATCGACATATCAACGAAGTTTGTTGCGGCAACTGCGATGGCAATAGTTGCGACCACTGAACCAACATAAGATTCAAAAATATCAGCACCCATCCCCGCCGTATCGCCCACATTATCGCCTACATTATCAGCGATAGTTGCAGGGTTGCGAGGGTCGTCCTCGGGGATATTTGCTTCAACTTTACCGACTAAATCAGCGCCAACATCAGCGGCTTTGGTGTAAATACCGCCACCAATACGGGCAAAAAGGGCAATAGATGAAGCACCCATTGCAAAGCCACTTAAGGCGGTATAATTTGTTACGTTAGAGGGGTCAACTAAAGTAAATGCGATTGAAATTCCGGTAAGGCCTAAGGATGCAACAGCAAGTCCCATTACTGAACCGCCCCCGAATGCAACCATAAGTGCAGCTCCCATCCCCTCTTTATTAGCGGCTGCTGAAGTGCGTACATTGGCTCGAGTGGCCGCTTTCATACCAAAGAAGCCAGCTGACATTGAGCAAGCGGCCCCCCCTAAAAAGGCATAAGCTGTGGTATGGCCAATCAAGAAAAAAAGCAGTGAGGCAACAATAATAACGAAGATTGATAAAATTTTATATTCGGCTTTTAAAAAAACCATAGCACCATCATGAATAAGTTCAGAAATAGCCCTCATTTTTTCAGTGCCGACATCATGAGATAAAATACTACGATAAATAAGGTAAGCAATAATTAGCCCGGTAATGCCAAAAAAAGGGCCAATAGATGCAAAAAGATCAATATTCATTGAAAAACCTCCAAATTATTATTATTTTGCACCAATAATGCTATAAAAATTTGATTGATGCTACTGTTTTTTAAAAAAGGTATTTATTTAGAGTAGCTACAATAGTTGATATCAGGAAAAATATTATCCATCGTCTCTAAAGCAAGCAAATAGTGATTATTAATACTATTTTTACGAATGCTTTCATGTAAATAATTAAATCTGGCTAAATGATCCGTTATCCTTTTTGTTGCATATTCTGTTGTGGTTCCTGACTTCATTATAAAAGGCCAATCTGATGCCTGGGCAAGTAATAATGACCTTGCAGCCTGGTTTAAGGCTCTTTTTTGCAGACTTGAAACTGATACATTTTTAAAGTCAGTGGCTAGCTGCTCCATTTGTGCAGCGGCCTGATGGATAAAGGGATAAACCCAGTCATTTTCTTCGTTAATCCAGTAGCTAGAATACCCTTCATCTCCCCATGTGGATGCGGCAGGTGTGGCGATTTGATGAGAAGTGTGCTGTGTTAAGTAATCTGAACAACTAATAGTTTTAAGGCTGGTTATTTCTTTGCTGGCAAAACGAAGTACGGATTCCAACCAGCTAGGCCCTTCAAACCACCAATGGCCAAAAAGCTCTGCATCATAAGGGGCAATAATAATGGGTGGCCTATCCATTGTTGCGCTTAATTGCTTAATATGATGCTGGCATTTGTTTATAAAATCTTGAGCATCTATCATTGCAGTTTGCCGTGCATATTTAGGGTCATATAACTCTTTCTCTAAGTTATTGCCTGTTATACGATGATACTTAATTCCTGTATTAATTCGGGTGGTATTATCTAAGATATAAGGTGCAATATAGCTTTGCTCTAATTCAAACCCAATATCACTATAATATTCGCGGTAGTGTTTATTTCCAGGGTAGCCTGTTTCAGCACTCCAAACTTGTTCAGAGGTTTTAATATCACGCCCAAAAGCGAAAATGCCATTGCCACAGTCTAAAGGTGCATAAACGCCATTTTTAGGTGGCTTACTTGCATCTAAGATACCGTGACTATCGGTGAAAATATATTTAATTCCAACTTCAGCTAAAGTGAATTCTAATTGGGGGTAATAGCCACACTCTGGAAGCCAAAAACCTTGAGGAGAGAAGCCAAAGTTTGACTCAAAGGTTTTAATACCGATTTCAATCTGGTTTTTAACACTTAAAGGGTTAATATTTAATAAAGGTAAGAAGCCGTGAGTTGCTGCTGTCGTTATTAACTCAAGTTGGCCAGATTGATAATGCTTTTTAAAAGCTAATAATAAATTAGAATGGTAGTTATGATAAGTCTTTTGAACTTGTTTAAAAAATCTTCGATATAAACGAGCTAACTTGTTAACTTCCGGTTGCTGGCGAGTTCTGATAATTTCTTTTTCGGCAAGTTCAATTCGCTGGCTAAGATACCGTTGGTAACGAGACTGAAGTAAGTCGTCACCCAGCATTGATATGAGAGTGGGCGATAAAGATAAGGTTAAGCGATAAACAATATGATCTTTAGCTAAGTTGTCTAAGACATTAATTAATGGAATATAGCACTCGGTCATGGTTTCAAATAACCAGTTTTCTTCAAAAAAGCTATCGTATTCAGGGTGTCTTACATAGGGTAAGTGGGCATGAAGAACGATACTAATAAATCCTTTATTCATTATTTTAAACTCTTCTTTCCTTGACCAGAATGGTTGCTATTAAAATAGTGTGCTTGCATGTTAATTGGTGTGGGGCGTGGCTCTGTTGTTGTAAGCGTTGAGGAGGGGGTATGCTTGGCTGAGCTAAAAATAGTTGTTGCGTTGTCTTTTAAAACAGCTAGTTTATTGGATATTACAATAGGTGCAAATTTGTTTTTAATAGAGCTACTACCAATTTTTGCGGAATAAATTACATTGTTATGAAATAAAGGGATCGTGACTTTCTTTTGATGTTGAATCGCATAAATAGGCATTTCAAAAATTACTTTTGAACGGCCTTTAAAGTTGTCTTGAGCATCGATACGTAAAATTAAATTATCATGATGCATGGAGGAGTGTAATAAATGTGCATTATTCCCCCCTAGGTTCCAATAAATATAAAGTTGCTCAGGACTAATAGATAGCAATGTAATGTTTTGCTTGATAGAGCTTGGTTTGGGTGCGTAGTAAAGACTAATATTATTGCTGACTTCGAGTAGTTGTTGCATTGATATTGCAACTTGGGTATGACTCTCTGATACTTTTACAGGCTGAGTAGGAGAAAAATTGCGACTTATAATATCACTTATTTTAGACATCTCCTGTGTGGAAATAGTAGGTCGAAATATAGGGTCAGAAGAATACCTAAGTAACATCGGTTATTAATTTAAGTTTTGTTATTAACCAAAGAATAAAAATATCTTTGTAAAGAGCTTATTATATATCAAACAGTAGATCCCTTTGTATAAAGCTGATGTAAAGAGTAAGTACAGTGCGTAAAAATTTCCAGGTAAGTTAGAGTTATTTATAAATATGATGGATAGTAGCCCAAAATTTAAAGCGGAATTTTTGAAGAAGATAAAATGATTGGGATGCCGCATTGCGGGGAACCTTAAGCTATAAATAACCGCTTGTTTTTATGATAAAATACCATTTATGGTATAAAATAATGAATTTTGCCAAGTCTTTGGCTTGTTTTGGGAAATAGGTGAGATAATGCGTTGTCCTTTTTGTGCTGCTCAAGATACCAGAGTTGTAGACTCTCGATTGGCGAGTGACGGTGATCAGGTTCGACGTAGGCGAGAATGTGCTAATTGTAAGGAGCGATTTACTACTTATGAAGTTGCTGAATTAACACTACCCAAAATTATTAAACGCAACGGGGCGCATGAAGCTTTTAATGAGAAAAAACTTCGTTCTGGAATGCAACGTGCACTAGAAAAAAGGCCGGTGAGTAGTGAAGCGATTGAGGCTACAATCAGCAAGGTCAAGAAATCACTAACGGCGATGGGAGATAGAGATATTTCTTGTGATAAAGTAGGTGAGTTGGTGATGAAGGAATTAAAAGCACTCGATCATGTGGCTTTTGTTCGGTTTGCTTCAGTGTACCGTAGCTTTCAAGATGTCAGTGAATTTACTGAGATGATTGCAAAGATGCAGGATAAATAATGCTATCTCAAGACGCTATTTATATGGCGCGTGCGATAAAACTGGCTGAAAAAGGTAAATATACAACTGACCCTAATCCGAGAGTCGGCTGTGTCTTGGTTAAAAATAAGCAGGTAATTGCTGAGGGATGGCATGTAAAGGCGGGCTCAGGACATGCTGAAGTTAATGCTTTAAAAAATCTTGAAAATGTTGATAAGGCAATGGGTGCAACAGCTTCTGTTAGCTTGGAACCTTGTAGTCATACAGGTAAAACCGGACCTTGTTGTGATGCCTTGATTGTTGCAGGTATTCAACGTGTTGTGGTGGCAATGCAAGACCCCAACCCGCTTGTTGCAGGACAAGGCTTAAAAAAAATGCAGGATGCGGGTTTAGAGGTTGATTGTGGCGTGTTGCGAGAGGAAGCAGAAAAGTTAAATAAAGGGTTTATTAAGCGAATGGTTACCGCTTTACCTTTTGTACGTAGCAAAATGGCAATGAGTCTGGATGGTCGTACGGCAATGGCTTCTGGTGAGAGTCAATGGATTACCTCTTCAGCTTCCCGGGCTGATGTACAGAAATTAAGAGCGGAAAGCTCGGTGGTTTTAACCGGTATTAATACTGTTTTGGATGATAACCCTTCATTGAATGTAAGACTTGAAGCCGATGTGGTTCAGCCTATTAGAGTGATTCTTGATTCTGGGTTAAAAATACCCTTAGCAAGTAAAATGCTTGGTTTAGCAGGTGAAATCTGGGTTTTAACTTGTAGTTCGGATCAGCAAAAAATATTAAAGGCTGAAAATGCGGGTTATAAAGTCTATCAAATAAAGAGTGCGAATGGCCGGTTAGATTTAAAAGCAGTGATGAACTTTTTAGGGCAACGGCAAATCAATAATGTTATGGTTGAAGCGGGTGCTACTCTAAATGGTGCTTTGTTAGTGGCTGAGTTAGTTGATGAATGGGTAGTCTATATGGCACCTTGTATTTTGGGAGATAGAGGACGTGGTTTGTTTAATTTACCCGCATTGCATAAGATGGCAGATAAAAAACAATTAAATATAAAGTTTGTCAGGCAAGTGGGGCCTGATTTAAAGCTGATTTTTACGATGAAGTAGAGCAAAATGTTTACAGGAATTATTTTAGCAGTAGGTAAAATAGCAGCTGTCCAGCCCAAAGGGGGGGATTACCGGTTAAAGATAGAAACGGGAAAGCTGGCGATTGAGGATGTTGTACTGGGTGATAGTATTGCTGTCAATGGCGTATGTTTAACCGCTGTGGAGTTAGGTGCAAACTTTTTTTGTGCAGATGTTTCAAATGAGACAATTGCTAGAACAAGTCTTAAAATAGCTAAAGTGGGTGATGCTGTCAATTTAGAGTTGGCATTAACGCCGACAACTCGCTTGGGTGGACATATTGTGAGTGGGCATGTTGATGGCTTGGGAGCGGTTGTCTTCAAGCAGCCTGATGGTCGGTCATTTAAATATAAATTTAAAGCACCCGATAATATTGCTAAATATATTGCTGAAAAAGGTTCTATTTGTATTAATGGTGTAAGCTTAACAGTCAATGAAGTTGATGGTGCGTTCTTTACTGTCAATATAGTGCCTCATACATTGCAAGAAACAACTTTAGGTGAGTTGGTGGCAGGTAAAGAAGTTAATCTGGAGGTGGATTTATTAGCTCGTTATATGGAAAGATTAATAAAGGGAGAGGTTGCAGCAAAAACATCTAGCTCAGTCACTGAAGAATTGTTACAAAACAGTGGTTTTTTAAGCAAATAATATAGAACTGAATGAATACAACAGAAGAAATCATAGAAGATTTTCGCCAAGGTAAAATGGTCATCATTATGGATGATGAAGATCGTGAAAATGAAGGGGATTTAGTGATAGCAGCACCTTTTGTAAAAGCAGCTGATATTAACTTTATGGCTAAGTATGGCCGAGGTTTAATTTGTTTAACCTTAACTAAGGAGCGCTGTCAACAACTTAGGCTACCTTTAATGGTGAATGATAATAAGACCGCACATTCGACCAATTTTACTGTTTCTATTGAAGCAGCTAAGGGCGTTACTACCGGTATTTCTGCGGCTGATAGGGCATTGACTGTACAGGCTGCGGTCGCTAAAGATGCAACAGCAGATAATTTGGTTCAGCCTGGACATATTTTTCCATTGATGGCTCAAGCTGGGGGTGTACTGAATCGTGCAGGGCATACTGAAGCAGGTTGTGACCTGGCAAAATTAGCAGGGGTTGAGCCAGCAGCTGTTATTGTCGAAATCCTCAATGAAGACGGCACAATGGCTAGAAAATCAGATCTTGAGATATTTGCCAAACAACATGAGCTTAAAATAGGCACGATTGCCGATTTGATTCAATATAGAATTGAAAATGAAAATACTTTAGATCGTATTAGTGAGTGTGATTACCCAACAGAATTTGGAAATTTCAGAATGTATGCCTATCAAGATATTAATGATAATAATGTACATTTGGCATTAGTTATGGGGGATGTTACCGTTGATGAGCCTATTTTGGTCAGAGTGCACGCCCGAAATTTAATGGATGACTTGTTTGCTTCAAAGCGTTCGGGAAGTTCAATTTCGATTCAGGGTGCAATGAAAAAAATTGCTGAAGAAGGACGTGGTATTTTGGTTGTTATCAGGCAGAGTGAAGATAATAAGTCTTTGGTTGAGCATATTCACCAGTATCAATTGCAAGATAATGGTGTGGTTCCAGTGGCGGGAGAAGAGAAAAAAATGGATTGGCGTACCACAGGAACGGGTGCAAGAGTATTAGCTGATCTAGGTGTGCGACGGTTAAAGGTGATGGGGGTTGAGAAAAAATATTTTGGGCTTTCTGGGTATAATCTGGAAGTCGTAGGACATACGGAATAGTCAAAGACTTAAAGGTATAAAGGTTGTTGGTTGGGTGGGCGATAGCGTCCCCCGACATGTCTTGTAAAATTTAACAAAAAGTAGAGAAAGAAAATGTCGACAATAAAAGTATTAGAGGGGAATTTATCCGTTTCTGGTGGTAAATTTTGTATTGTAGCTTCTCGTTTTAACAGCTTTATCGTAGAGCAACTGGAAGGAGGTGCAATTGATGCATTGGTTCGACATGGCGCAAGTAAAGATGATATTTGTTTAGTAAAAGCGCCGGGTGCTTTTGAGTTACCAATGGTTATCCAGCGTATTGCGGCTACAAAAAAATACGATGCGATTATTGCTTTAGGTGCTGTTATTCGCGGCGGAACACCTCACTTTGAATATGTTGCCGGTGAGTGTGTTAAAGGCATAGCATCCGTTTCATTGCAATATGATGTGCCCGTAAGTTTTGGTGTGTTAACGGTTGACAGTATTGAACAAGCCATTGAGCGTGCAGGTACTAAAGCGGGTAATAAAGGGGCTGAAGCTGCCATGTCTGCAATTGAAATGGTGAGTTTATTTAATAATCTGGAAAATTAATGAGTTTGGCAAAAACAAATGCTAGAAAATGTGCGGTACAAGCACTCTATCAGTGGCAAATGACAGGTGAAAGCTTGGCTCGAATTGAAATGAATTTTCTGGAAGAGGAGTTGCTCAAAGGGGCTCAGAAAAGTTATTTCACAGAAATTTTTTACGGTGTGCCTAAACAATTAAATGCAATTGATGAGGCATTGTCAGAGTTTGTGGATAGGCCGGTTGAAAAGATTGATCCTGTAGAAAGGGCGGTTTTAAGAATTGCTGTGTATGAATTAACAAATCGTTTGGAGACACCTTATAAGGTTATTATTAACGAGGCCGTTAATTTGGCAAAATGTTTTGGTGCTGATGGTAGTCATAAATATGTTAACGGTGTTTTGGATAAAGTAGGTAAAATTAAACGGGCTACTGAAATTAAAGCAAAACAGGGAAAAGATAAAGCTTAGTG
>JAJRUF010000242.1 GCA_024277935.1 Gammaproteobacteria bacterium | reverse complement strand
TGATACGGTTGTTGCATACGATGGTGGGGCTGACCAGGTAATAAGCCACGGTGGACTAACGCCTGATAATATTTCTTCATTAGTTGAAGGTACAATTTTTACACGCGCCCCTAAAGATAAAAAAAACACAGCTATTTTTGTAGGGGGTAGTGACATGATAGCAGGGCAACAATTATTTATAGCGGTGCAAAAATACTTTTTTGCTGGCTTTCAAGTTTCTGTCATGCTGGATAGCAATGGAAGTAACACTACAGCCGCAGCAGCGGTTGCTAAAATAGCAACAAGCACTTCCTTAGTCGGCAAAAAAGCAGTTATCCTTGGTGGCACAGGCCCAGTAGGTCAACGTGCAGCAGCAATGCTAGCCCTAGAAGGCGCAAAAGTTTCAATTACTTCTCGACATATCTTTGGTGCTGAAGAAGCCTGCTTTGCCATGAAAGAACGCTTTAATGTTGATATAACAGCTGTTGAAGCAACCGACTCCGACGCACGAGCTGAGGCCGTAGCCGATGCAAATATTGTTTTAGCCACTGGAGCGGCTGGAGTTGAACTCTTAAAAGCTGAGCATTGGCAAAACAACCCAAATATTGAGGTTATTGCTGATGCAAATGCCACCCCCCCTTTAGGAATAGGGGGTACAGAAATGCTAGATAAAGGATTAGATCGTCACGGCAAAAAAGCTTGGGGAGCCATCGGTTTTGGAACGTTAAAACTTGCTTTACATCGTGCTTGTGTAGCAAAATTATTTGCAGATAATAAACAGGTTTTTGATGCTGAACTTATTTTTAAATTAGCCAAAGAAATGGCTTAAGCTATTAAATATCGGCAATGTCAACAGTGACCAGTAACTTACGCCAAGATGCTCTCACTATTTTTCAGCAAGGAATAGAAGCAGCAGATCCATACCAAGCGGTTAAAAAATGCCTGTCACTAACAGACGGCTCTCTTGAGATTGCTTTAGATTTAAACGATAGTAAACCAAAGCGTAAAGGTCTGTGGTCAAAAGTTTATATTATTGCCGTCGGCAAAGCTGCTTGTCAGATGGCAAAAGCTGCTCAAGAGATCATATCTGGTCATATTGAAATAACTAAAACACTTGCTATTACTAACTATGAAAATGCAATTAAGATACCCGGCATTGAAGTCTTGGCTGCAGGGCATCCAATACCCGATAAAGCTGGAGTCAGTGCAGCAAAAAAGTTAACCCAACTCTTAAACAATACAAAACATGGTGAGTTAGTATTAATGCTTATATCGGGTGGAGGCTCTGCTCTGCTCTGTCTTCCTGCTCAGAATATATCTTTACACGACAAACAAAAAACCACTCGCTTACTTTTAGCCTGCGGTGCAAATATTAAACAAATAAATTGCATAAGAAAGCATTTATCACAATTAAAAGGGGGGAGATTAGCTGAGTTAGTAATACCTGCTGACTTGCACAGCCTTATTTTATCGGATGTAATAGGAAATGAATTAAGCAGTATTGCCAGTGGACTAACCGTTGCAGACAGTAGCACCTTTGCCCAGGCTATTAGCATCCTTACAGAAAAGAATATTTGGGATAAAATACCACTAACGGTTCAAGGTCTGCTAAAACAAGGAAAGCAAGGTCACATTGAAGAAACACCTAAAGCTGACGCGGCTTGTTTTAAACAGACTTCACATACCTTAATTGGCAGCAATACCCTTAGTCTTAATCATTGTCTTAAAACAGCTAAAGATTTAGGCTATAAAACCGAATTATTGAGTACATCATTATGTGGTGAAGCAAGCAATATTGCTGAGCAACTAGCTTTATATGCAAAACAAGTGGAAAATAAGCTAACTGGCAGAGTAGCGATAGTTGCTGGTGGGGAATCTACCGTTACCATTATGGGGACTGGATTAGGTGGTCGTAACCAAGAAATGGCATTAGCTTTTGCGATAGCCGCTAAAAGATACAAACTAAAAAGTCATTGGACATTTTTAAGTGGCGGTACAGATGGCCGTGACGGGCCTACAGATGCCGCAGGTGGAATGGTTGACCCAACGACACTTGATAAATTAATACAGGGTAAAATAGACCCTGAAAGTTTTTTAAAAAATAATGATTCATATTCTGCATTAAAAGAATCTCAGGATTTACTAATAACGGGAGCAACAGGCACTAATGTTGCAGACTTACAGATATTACTAATCCAACCAAAATAACTAACTTAGGAGACACCATGTTTAAAAATTCCATGACTATTGCCGGTTTTGATGATGAACTTTTTCAAGCGATGGAAAAAGAACGTCAGCGTCAAGAAGATCATATTGAGCTGATTGCATCAGAAAATTATACCAGCCCTCGTGTTATGGAGGCACAAGGCTCTCAGTTAACCAATAAATATGCTGAAGGTTACCCTGGCAAACGTTACTATGGTGGCTGCGAGTTTGTTGATAAAGCCGAACAACTTGCAATTGACCGTCTAAAAGAATTGTACGGTGCTGATTATGCCAATGTACAGCCACATTCTGGATCACAAGCTAATATGGCTGTTTACATGGCCCTTGTTCAACCTGGTGATACTATTTTAGGATTAAGCCTAGCTGATGGTGGACATTTAACTCATGGTGCAAAACCAAACTTCTCAGGCAAAATATACAACTCTATCCAATATGGTTTACACCCTGAAACAGGTAAAATTGATTATGATCAAGTTGAAGCCTTAGCCTTGGAACACAAACCAAAAATGATTGTGGCTGGTTTTTCTGCCTACTCTCGTATTTGGGACTGGGAACGTTTTAGAAAAATTGCTGATTTAGTGGGTGCTTACCTGTTTGTTGATATGGCGCATGTTGCCGGTTTAGTTGCCGCGGGTTTATATCCAAACCCTGTCCCTTTTGCTGATGTTGTCACCAGCACAACACATAAGTCACTACGTGGCCCTCGTGGCGGCTTTATCATCTGTAAAAGCAACCCTGAAATTGAGAAAAAATTTAACTCTAATATTTTTCCAGGTATTCAGGGCGGCCCTTTAATGCATGTGATTGCCGCTAAAGCAGTGGCTTTTAAAGAAGCCATGCAACCCGAGTTTGCAGTCTACCAACAACAAGTGATCAATAATGCAAAAGCGATGGCTGAAGTTTTTATTGCCCGTGGCTTTGATGTGGTTTCTGGCGGTACCGATAATCATTTAATGCTGGTATCTCTTATTCCAAAAGGTATTACGGGTAAAGCCGCTGATGCCGCCTTAGAAAAGGCACATATCACAGTTAATAAAAATGCTGTTCCTCATGACCCAGAATCACCTTTTGTAACCAGTGGTATCCGTGTAGGTACACCTGCCCCAACAACACGCGGCTTTAAAGAAGCTCAAATGTCTGAAATCGCTCACTTAATGTGTGATGTAATGGAAAATATGGATGATAACTCCGTCATTTCTGCTGTACGAGATAAAGTAAGCTTACTCTGCTCACGATTCCCTGTTTATAGCGATTAAGAGCAGGCGCAAGGCTAAAGGCGAAAAGAACCAGAAAATACACTCCGTTCCCACAGACTCTGTGGGAACGCTATTTTTGACGCGTTGCGTCATAAAAAAGCCTACCTCATTTTGGGGCAGGCTTTTTGCGTTTACAGAATTATTATATATGGAGACTTTTTATGTCTGATATTGAAATCGCTCAACAAGCGGAAATGCAACCTATTATTGGTTTAGCTAAAGAAAAATTTGGTATTCCTGCGGAGCAACTAGACCCTTATGGTCACTATAAAGCAAAAGTATCATTAGAATACATTAACAGCCTGACTGATAAAAAAGATGGCAAATTAATTTTAGTGACCGCTATTAGCCCAACACCAGCCGGTGAGGGAAAAACCACTACAACCGTAGGATTAGGCGATGCAATGAACCGCTTAGGCAAAAAAACCATGATCTGCCTACGCGAGCCTTCATTAGGCCCATGTTTTGGCATGAAAGGCGGTGCAGCGGGCGGCGGCTACTCTCAAGTGATTCCCATGGAAGATATTAACCTGCATTTTACCGGTGACTTTCATGCTATCGGAGTTGCCCACAACTTACTTTCAGCCATGATTGATAACCATATAAATCATGGGAATGCGTTAGGAATAGACCCTCGCCGAATTCAGTGGAAGCGTGTGGTTGATATGAATGATCGGGCATTACGTAAAATTACAGTGGGGCAAGGTGGCCCTGCCAATGGATATTTGCGTGAAGATGGCTATGATATTGTTGTTGCTTCTGAAGTTATGGCAATTTTATGCTTAGCCACCAGCCGTGCTGATCTAAAGGCACGTTTAGGCCGTATTGTTATCGCCTATAAAGCAGACCGAATCACACCTATTTATGCGCGTGACCTGAATGCCCAAGGCTCTATGGCGGCTTTACTAAAAGATGCGATTAAACCTAACCTGGTGCAAACACTAGAAAATAATATTGCTATTATTCATGGCGGCCCTTTTGCTAATATTGCTCACGGTTGCAACACCGTAACAGCCACTAAAACCGCTTTAAAATTAGCCGATTATGCTATTACCGAAGCAGGCTTTGGGGCTGATTTAGGTGCTGAAAAATTTATTGACATTAAATGCCGTATGGCTGGTTTAACCCCCTCAGCAGTGGTTTTAGTCGCGACAGTGAGAGCTTTAAAATCTCATGGTGGTGTTGATAAAGATAATTTAAACAGCGAAAATCTTAAAGCCTTAGAAGATGGCTTTGTTAATTTAGAGCGACATTTACATAATATTACCCATCACTACGGCTTACCTTGTGTTATCTGTATTAATCATTTCACCTTTGATACTGAAGCAGAAATAGCGCTATTAAAACAAAAATGTGAAGCGTTAGGGGTCAAGTGCATTGTTTCAAAACATTGGGCTGAAGGTGGAGCAGGAGCAGAAGATCTGGCCCAAGAAGTTATTAATATAGTTGATAACCGCGAACCAGAATTCACCTACGTTTACGATGAGGACTTACCGCTTTGGGAAAAGATGGAAGCCATTTCAAGCAAACTGTACGGGGCCACTGGTATAACAGCGAACGCCAAAGTACGTGGTGAAATTGCGGCTTTACAAGAAAATTATGGTAAATTCCCCGTTTGTATGGCAAAAACTCAAATGTCATTTTCAACAGACCCCACCGCAAAAGGTGCACCAACAGGTCACACGGTAGAAATAAGTGAAGTTAGGTTAGCCAATGGTGCTGGATTTATTGTAGCTCTTGCAGGTAATATGATGACTATGCCGGGACTTCCTAAAGTTCCTGCGGCAGAGCGTATTGATATTACTGATAATGGAACCATTACGGGGTTATTTTAAACAGGTGGCTTTATAAAACAGAGTAAGATACTCCTACTATCAGCTAGGAGTAGCTTACTCTGCCTTAATCCATTTTATTTACCACTGAATACTTTCAACACCATCAAAATCTAATGTACTACCATCTACCATAGTCACTACGCCTGTTGTATCTTCTCCAAAGTCAATAAAGCTTTCTCCATTAACTGGAGTAACTTGTTCTCCATCTACGGTAATTGTCCAAGAAGCATCAGAATCAGCGCCCACCTCACTCAAATTAATGGTGTCCGTCCATCCTTCACCACCATGAAAAGTGTCTTGCCCATCAAAAGTGTTAAAAAAGTAGCTATCATTTCCTTCATCACCAAAAGCAACATCATTACCACGCCCACCTGTTAGAGTATCATCTCCAGAGCCACCATTAAGCTTATCATCACCGTCGCCACCGTCCAGCTTGTCATCACCTCTGCCACCCGGTAGCTCATCACCCTTTTCACCTGCTTCTAAATGATCATTCTCATCAGTCCCTGATAGTTTATCTTCCTTGTCTTCCTTATCCTCCTTATCTGTGGGGGCTTCATTGATATCATTCACCGCGATGGATACCCTTTCGCTATAGCTATGCCCTGTACCATCGGTAACTGTAATATCAAGCTTATGGTTTTGCTCGGTTTCATAGTCTAAATCAGCACCGGCTTTGACTTTGATTTGATTGCCGTCTATTTCAAAGTTGTTATTATCGGCGACCGTATAAGTAAAACTTTCTCCGCTGTCTTCATCTGTGGCGCTTAGCTTGGCAACAACCGTGCCTGTACTGGCGTTTTCATCAACAGCTGTGTGGTTTAGCTGTATATCGGTCGGGGCTTCATTAATATCATTAACTGCTAAAGTAACTGTTTCGTTATAACTATTCCCTGTACCATCGGTAACTGTAATATCAAGCTTATGGTTTTGCTCGGTTTCATAGTCTAAATCAGCACCGGCTTTGACTTTGATTTGATTGCCGTCTATTTCAAAATTGTTGTTCTTAGCAAGGCTGTAAGTAAAAACTTCTTCTCTATCTTCAATAGTAGAACTAAGATTGGCAACCACGGTGCCTGTTGTTAAATTATCATCGACGACAGCCGTTGTACTTAAGGAAGTGTGTAATGATGCAGAAGAATCGGTTTCTTCCATCTTATTAGAAGCAATCTTTATATTAGAAAGTTCTAATTCGTTAATTGGTGACTGAGGTTTTACACTTTCCTGCTGCTCATTTTGCACACTAGACACTAAGGTTTCCCTTTGGTTAATAGAAACTTCAGCACCTTTTTCAGCACTCTTTAATATTGTTTGATTTTCTTCTGGCTTTAAAAATATATTTTGCAGAAAAAGCTCTTCATTATGAACACTTCCTGATCTCTCTTGAGCCAGGTCTCCGTTAGTTTTTGACTTATCTTCTGCAGATTTAGAAAAAACAAAATTATTATCTAACGCATCATTCCGTCCACTTGTATTATTCGCAGCCATGTCTTATCACCCCAAAATTATCTTCTTAATTGATTCTAGTTAAAACCTGGCTGTTTTTTTGTGAGCCGCCCCCCATTTACAAAGCCTGACATATCAACAATCAATAAAATTGAGGGGTGTATCACGGAAAATGCATGTTATATAATGCTCTAAAGGTTAAATGATTTATTCACTTATGACAATAAGAGCACTGTAGAGCGGACTTCAGTCTGCTTCATTTACCAAAAAAGTCTTTATGGCGGACTATAGTCCGCTCTACAATACACAATCTACCCCCTGTGTTTAGATTAATTAAGTCTTTAATCTAAATAACCAAATAAATTTGTACTATCCTTTAAGACTAAGGATTTTTTTAAGTACCGGAGCACATTTTCTTGCAGACTTTTACTTTACCTAAAACATGGCGTCGCCCTGAAGTCATTATATCGTCTTTACTTATTAATACACTTGCGTTAGCCTTACCTTTTGCTATATTACAAGTATATGACAGAGTCATTCCAAATCAGGCACTTGATACTTTCTTAGTCTTGATTGTTGGTCTGCTGGTTATCATTTTTTTCGACTTCCTGCTAAAAATCTGGCGTTCTACAATATTAAGTTGGGAAAGTGCCAGATTTGATCACTCAGTCAGTCTTGATGCAATGGATCAAATACTAAATATCCATACTCAAGATTTTGAAGGTAAACCTGTGGGATATTATATTGATAAAATTTACGCTCTTGAAAAAATACAGGAATTTTACTCTGGGCAGTCTATATTACTGTTAATGGATCTGCCTTTTGCTCTATTATTTTTAGTGC
>JAJRUF010000021.1 GCA_024277935.1 Gammaproteobacteria bacterium | reverse complement strand
GAGGCGATTGATGTGATGAAGTAAGGTTTTGTTATAAATACGAGAAAATTAAGCCATATTGAAGGCTGAAATGGGGTGGACATTTCAGTCAAAATAGGACGAAACCACCTCCCTAATATAGAGCGGAACGTAACAAAAGCTAAGAAAACACGATGTTTAGTTAAGCATGTGGAAGATGGGGCGCTTTGGAATATTCCCTTTTATTATATTAATTTAGATGATGTAGATACAGATATTAAGCCCTCTGAGAATCAAAAAGGTATTGCAAAAGCCGTTTTAAAAGTAGGGGACAGAGTTGGGTTTAAAGGGAAGGAGCAAGAGGATTTATATGGAGAGGTTATCAGGCTAAATCAAAAAACGGCAACGATACAGGTTGGGCCGAAGAGTCAATGGCGTGTTTCGTATAGTTTATTGTTTTCAGTGCTGGATGGTGAGGGAGCAGAGGAACAGGGCACTCAGACTTTGTTGCCGGGAGTGTAAGGGTAAATAAAGTGGGGTTGAAAATCTATGAGTAAGGTAAAATTATTCATTACGTTTCAATAAAGGCTCTTGCTCATTAAAATCTCAGTGATCTCTGTGTACTCCGTGGTTAAACAGTTCTTGATGGAGAGGTTTTTAAAAGTGATTTATCACTATATTAACTGTATCAATTGATGAGCGAGCCTTTTCTTCTTTATCAGCCTACTGAAATAAAATAGCCAAACTAACGATAACTGCACTGCTTAAAATTGCCCAGATTGTGCCGGTATGATTCTGCTCCATTTGTTGATGTAGCTCTGTTATTTGTTTAGTTTGATTTTCAATTTGTTGCTTTGTCTGTGTTGCGCTATCTAAGGCCTGAAAAATCAGGGTTGGCATTTCGGGGAAATGCTCCACAATTTCAGGAAATTGCTTAACCATTTGTTTGATTTTAGCTTTTGGTCCAATACGCTCGTGAAACCAGTCTTCAAGAAAGGGTTTGGCGGTTTGCCATAAGTCTAATTCAGGATATAACTGACGACCTAAGCCTTCAATGTTTAATAGTGTTTTTTGTAGCAATACCAGTTGAGGTTGAACAACCATATCAAAGCGTCTGGCTGTTTGAAATAAACGCAATAATAATAAACCAAATGAAATATCTTTTAGAGGTTTATCAAAGATGGGCTCACAAACACTGCGGATGGCTGCCTCAAAGTCTTCTACGCGAGTATCAGCAGGAACCCAACCTGACTCAATATGCATATCTGCAACGCGGCGATAGTCACGGTTAAAAAAGGCTAAGAAATTTTCTGCTAAATAGCGTTGGTCGGATAAAGATAAAGTACCCACAATACCAAAATCAACAGCGATATATTTATCGGGTAATTCAACAAAAATATTGCCAGGGTGCATATCGGCATGAAAAAAATTATCTCTGAAAACCTGGGTAAAAAAGGTTTCCACTCCACGCTCTGCCAGTAATTTAAAATTAGCGCCTCCTTCTCGTAATTTTTCTATTTCACCTACTGGAATACCATAGATTCTTTCCATAACCAGTACTTTTTTACGGGTAAATTCCCAGTAGATTTCAGGCACATAAAGTGCATTTGAAGCTTTAAAATTTTCACGTAGTTTGACTGCATTTGCAGCTTCTCGGACAAGGTCTAATTCATCCAGTAGTGTTTTTTCAAACTCGGCAACAACTTCTAGTGCGCGTAAGCGTTTAGCATCCGCCCAAAATCTTTCTGCTAGTTTTGCTAATTCATAAAGTAAACCGACATCAGAATGGATACTTCTTTCTACATGAGGTCTTAAAACTTTAACCACCACTTCTTCACCTGTATGCAATGTGGCAGTATGAACTTGAGCAACTGAGGCGGAGGCTAAAGGGGTTGCATCAAACTTGGCAAAGGCTTCAGTAACTTTTTCACCGAGTTGTTCCTCAATAACTTGTATAGCTAGTTCACTGGGAAAAGGGGGAACTTTATCTTGCAATTTAACCAATTCATCTGCAATATCGTCAGGAAGTATATCTTTTCGGGTAGATAAGGCTTGACCAAATTTTATATAGATAGGGCCTAGTTCTTCCAGTGTTTTTCTTATTCTAACACCACGGGGTTCTGTCGGTTTTCTAAGCCAGTAATTAGGTGAAAAAACAGCGAGATAACGGATAGGGCGAAATAAGTGTGTTTTGAGTACCAGTTCGTCTAAGCCGTGGTACATCATGACCCAGTTAATGTGGATTAAACGCATTAATATTTTTGGATGAATCACAAGTTTACCTATATTTTTAGCTGGTCAATACGTGCGGATAAACGGTCAAAATCAGAGCGTATTTCATCAATTTTATGGTATAAAATATCGGCTTCTGCACTTGCTGGGAGGTCTCTGGTTTCCTCTTGTAAAAACTCTTTAGTATTGAGTTTAAAGGTTTCAACACTTTCTGCTGTCCATTGTTGGCTGCTACGAAAAAAGTTTCCAATTTTATGAGCAACAATATCACCGGTAAATTGAGATAGCTTTTCCTCCAAATCTATATCTAGCTTATCAAAAAGTTGTTGAAATTTATGAGCAGTATCGGTATCGCCTTCAATTTTAACCTCGCCACTAAAAATTGATCGCATGGGTGTTGAACTTAAGCCCATAAATCCCAGCGCAGATAAAGTACCACTAATAGTCGCATCGACATCTGCTAAATAGCTTTCTAATATTTGAATTTTATCGTGGCTAGGACAAAGGTAAATTGTTTCGTCAAAGGGCCGGATATTGATCGCAATAACTTTACCCTTGATAGGTGTCAGAAATAAACCAACATCTTCATCTAAAGACAGATATTGATTTAATGCAAGTTCCAGGGTGCTGATTAGTAATGGTTTAATAATCATTTGGCAATGTCTGTGATGGCTGGTGTTGAGTCGGTTGGGTTAGCGATAGCGTAAGCCAACATTATTATCGGTGATAATAGAATTGAGGCGATTTAGATTTTGTAGCCTCTATGTACGGCAACAATTCCCTGGCTCATATTGAAATATTCACAGCGTTCTAAGCCAGCTTCTTCCATCATCTTTTTTAATTCATCCTGCTTAGGGTGCATACGAATTGACTCAGCAAGATAACGATAGCTATCTTCATCTTTAGCTACAAACTTACCAATTTTAGGTAATAGTTTAAATGAATAAAAATCATAAACTTTTTCTGTCACTTTATCGATGGGGTGTGAAAATTCCAATATAATAACTTTTCCTCCAGGCTTAAGAACTCTTAACATTGAGCGTAGAGCTGCATCTTTATCGGTGACATTACGCAAACCAAAGGCAATACAAACACAATCAAAGGTGTTATCTTCAAAAGGTAAGCACTCTGCATTTACCTGGGCATAGCTAATATTACCAACTAAACCTCGATCGATTAAACGATCGCGTCCTGTACGTAACATTTCAGAGTTAATATCCGCTAAAACAATAGAGCCTTCTTTACCGACACGTTTTTCGAATAGAGTGGTTAAGTCTCCTGTACCCCCTGCTAAGTCTAAAATTTTGTCGCCATTTCTTACGTTTGCTAATTGGATGGCAACACGTTTCCAAATACGGTGAATGCCTAATGACATCAGGTCGTTCATAACATCATAGTTGCTAGCAACAGAATCAAAAACGCCGCGAACCATGCTGACTTTATCGTCAGTTGCCACTTGTTTAAAGCCAAAATGAGTTGTATTTTCGTTTGTCATAATCTTATCGTGTTTGTTGCTGTTCTGAGCGAGAAGCGCCAGAAGCTTCTAATCTTTCAAGATAATTTGCCCACAGCGCAGGGTATTGCGAACCTAATTTATAAAGCATATCCCAAGAGTAAATCCCACTGCTATGGCCATCACTAAAGTGAGGTTCAATACCATAATTACCAATAGGTTTTATACTTATAATATTAACGTCTTTTTTACCTGTTTGTAATACTTCTTGCCCAGGAGCATGACCTAATGCTTCCGCAGAAGGCGAGTAAACACGCAGGTATTCACAAGGGAGTTTAAAACTCTCGCCATTATCAAAACTAACTTCAAGTATATGTGAGGACTGGTGCAGTGTTATATCAGTAATATTACAGTTTGCAGGTTCTGTGCTTAATCTCATATCTATAGAATATAGCGGCTTAAATCTTCATCTTCAGCAAATTCAGTTAAGTGAGCGTCTACATAAGTAGCATCAATAATAATTGTTTTTTCAACAATGTCTGAAGCTTCAAAAGTAATTTCTTCTAATAAGCGTTCTAATAGAGTATGTAATCTTCTAGCGCCAATATTTTCTGTTTTTTCATTAACTTGCCAGCCTAGTTCGGCAATTCGCTGGATACCATCATCAGAAAAATTAAGCTCTACACCTTCTGTTTTAAGCAAGGCTTGATATTGTTCGGTTAATGAAGCATCTGGTTCTGTTAAAATACGCACAAAGTCATCGGCTGAAAGGGCATTTAACTCAACACGGATTGGAAATCGACCTTGTAATTCAGGAATTAAATCAGAAGGTTTGGTTAGGTGAAAAGCACCAGAAGCAATAAATAAAATATGATCCGTTTTGATCATGCCATATTTAGTGCTGACGGTACTGCCTTCAACTAAGGGTAATAAATCACGTTGGACCCCTTCACGAGAGACTTCTCCACCGCCGCCTCCTAAATCGGAGCGCTTACAAACTTTATCAATTTCATCTAAAAATACAATACCATTTTGTTCAACTGATTCAACCGCAGACATTTTAATGTCATCTTCATTAATCAGCTTTGAAGCTTCATCTTCCTGTAATGCTTTTAAAGCATCGACAATTTTCATTTTGCTGGTTTTAGTCTTGCCGCTGTTCATGTTTTGAAACATGCCTTGCAATTGGCTAGTCATATCTTCCATGCCAGGAGGTGCCATAATTTCTACGCCAACTGACGGTGCTTTTAAGTCAATTTCAATTTCTTTATCGTTAAAATCACCTTCACGTAATTTTTTACGCATTTTTTGGCGAGTAGAAGCTTCAGTCTCTGAAATCATACCGTTTTCAGCTGAAGGCAATAGAATGTCCAAAACCTTTTCTTCGGCTGCATCAGCAGCACGGTTTTGTACTTTTTCTATTTCCGACATGCGATGCATTTTTACCGCAGTATCAACTAAATCGCGGATAATGGATTCAACGTCACGACCGACATAACCCACTTCGGTAAATTTAGTCGCTTCAATCTTTATAAATGGTGCATTAGCCAAGCGTGCTAAACGTCTGGCAATTTCTGTTTTACCAACCCCGGTTGGGCCTATCATTAATATATTTTTAGGCGTAATCTCATCACGTAGTTCTTCAGCTACGCGCATACGTCGCCAGCGGTTACGCAAAGCAATGGCAACTGAGCGTTTGGCGCCAGCTTGACCAATGATATGTTTATCCAGTTCGCTTACAATTTCTTTGGGTGTCATTTTGCTCATTCTATTTACTCTTCGTCACTGATTGCTTCAGCGTCTAGTTCTTCAATGCGGAGGTTGTGGTTGGTATAAATACAAATATCTGCGGCAATATGCAATGATTTTTCTACAATATCTCGGGCACTTAAATCGGTATTTTCTAATAAGGCAATACCAGCCGATTGCGCAAAAGTTCCACCAGAACCAATAGCCATTAAGTCATGTTCTGGCTCAATAACATCTCCCGTTCCTGAAAGAAGTAATGAAGTTTTTGAATCGGCAATGAGTAATAGTGCTTCTAATTTGCGTAATGCTCGATCTGTACGCCAGTCTTTGGCCATTTCTACTGCTGCACGGGTTAAGTTACCGCGATGCTTTTCAAGCTTGCCTTCAAAATGTTCAAATAAGGTAAAGGCATCCGCTGTTGCACCTGCAAAGCCAGCAATAACTTTACCATGGTATAAGCGACGAACTTTACGTGCATTACCTTTCATTACGGTGTTGCCTAAAGAAACCTGGCCATCACCCCCGATTACAACTTTGTCGCCACGGCGAACTGAAATAATTGTTGTGCCTCTAAAACTCACTGTATACCCACTGAGAAAACTTAAATTAGACAATTTTACATGCTCTGAGGGGAAATAGGGGGAAATTAATGATTTATTACGTTATAAATAGTAATTATTTGATAACTCACAACCCAATATCTTTATTCCAAAGTGAGGGGGGTGAGTTTTAATAAGCTTGTAAATATTTTTGGAAGTGAGGCTTTAGCCTCGTCTGAATCATGCGAGGCTAAAGC
Organism: Gammaproteobacteria bacterium; assembly: GCA_024277935.1. Classification (GTDB taxonomy): domain Bacteria; phylum Pseudomonadota; class Gammaproteobacteria; order Methylococcales; family Methylomonadaceae; genus QPIN01. The sequence continues at coordinate 33,968 of JAJRUF010000021.1, read as the reverse complement.
CTCACTTCCAAGTGTTAGAATAAATATAGTTACCTACTTATGCTTAATATTAAACGGAAAAGTTATAAATTTATTCCGTAATTTTTAATAACCAACCTTTATCAGCTGGGCATCTTGGTTCATGAACGATAACTTGAATTCTTGCTACTGTATTAGATAAAGAAGCAGGTAAAGTACCTGTTACTAAAAAGAATGAGCTTTTATCTTTAACAGATAGTTCAACGGGGAGTTTTTTTGCAGTTACCTTAATAACATCTGGGTTTCTTATCCCTTTGACCCAAAAAGAAAATTTAGATTTTGGAGCAACAGTTTTAAGGTGTCCGGGTAAAAAACGACTAATAGAGGTTGTGTTGCACTTTCCGCCACTTTTATTGCCGCCACCTCCCCCACCAGCACCGTGACCGCCTGTCGCGTAGACTCCTGTGGATAATAAACTTAATGTAGTGGCTAATACAGAGACTAAAATATATTTTTTCATTAAACTCACCTTTTTTTATTATAAATTATTAGAAGGAAATTTATTATAACCTTATTTTAAAGTGAAAAATTTTGAAAAAGTGGTAGTGGCTCAAATCTGTACTTTTGCATAAGCAGGCATTAGGCTTCGCTTGGTTATTAATCAGAGAATAATAAAATCAAAGACCTATAAAGACCTATAATGTTGTTATTTAAGAGCTGTTTAACCACGGAGTACAGAGAGATCACTGAGATTTTAATGAGCTAGAGCCGTTATTGAAAGGAGGTGAATAATTTTACCTTGCTCTCCTCTGTGCTCTCAGTGTATTCCGTGGTTCAAAATAATGGATTAAGTGCTGCTAATTATGTAAGGAACGTGCATGAAACAACTTCCCAGTTTCTAACTTGTCTTTTTTCTCCAAGTGAAATGACCTCATTCGTTGCATAGCTTGCTATGCGCCTCTCGGTCATTAATTAGAGGGTAATAAATCAATGGCTTATGGTTTTGTTATTCAAGAGAAATGTTGTAATTTAGTTGAGTAGCTGAGCAATTAACTTTCTGATAGATGCAGGTTCAAATGGTTTGTCTAGAATGGCAGAAACGCCTGCTTTTTTTACAGCCGCTAAGCGGCTTTCATTTTGTTCACTAGTCAGCATTAGAATGGGGATTGATTGCTGGCTACTTTCGGAACGAATAGAGTTTGTTAGTTGTAAACCGTCCATTTCAGGCATATTAAAATCAGTCACTATGAGGTCAAATAAATGCTCACTAATTAATTCAAATGCTTGTTGGCCATTTGTTGCCTGAGTGATTTGCTCAATACCAATATCATTAAGAATTTTGCAGATATATTTTAAAGAGGTTAGGCTATCATCAACCACCAGAACATTTATATCGTCGATATCTAAATGCTCAAGTTCAACTTGTTGTGGGTTTAAATAGTCTAGAGTAGCCGACAATGCGACATCTAAATCCTTGCTTGTAAAAGGTTTGGGTAAAATAGCAATGGCACCGGCTTGCCGAATGGGGTCTAAATAGTTAAGGTTAGTTTCGCTTGAGATTAATAAAAAAGCCATATCATAGGAATCAGAATCATTTCTAATTTCATGGACCAAATCAGCTCCTGTCATATCAGGTAAGTACATAGAACTGATGATTAAATCGGGGGAACTTTGTTTTAATATTGCGAGCAGATCCTTGCCCGATTCAATTAAAGTGATATTTGATATTCCTAGGTCTAAAAGAAATTTTCTAATGATATGTTGTTGAGTACTTGAAGGTTCTACAAGACAAACTTGTAAGTCTATAAACTCTTTTTCATTCATGTTTTCTGTATTTTATACAAAGCTAAGCCAATAATGGCTTGTTGGGAAAAGTGCTTGGCGGCATTAAAGTCCTCTTCTGTTAAAGGTTGATTATGCGTGGCACGATCAGAGTAGATCAACCCAATTGTTTTATTATCAGCACGGATAGGGATAAGGAAACATTCAGATTTACCTATATGGTTAATGACATTTGGAGTAAATAAAACAGCATCTTTTTTGGGGTTAGCCCAAATGCCTGAGCTGGAATTGATGGCTTTAAAAAAAAGATTGGCTGGGATGCTGGAGACATCAAGTTTTATTTTTGCCTGTGCATTAAGCTGTTTTGCCCAGCCGAGTGCTAATTTTTCTGTTAATGTTTTTTTATCGGTACTCAGTATGCAAAATAGCGATCTATCCATACTAAGTCCTCGATGAATGCCTTCAATAATCATTTCAAGAAGTAGGTTAAGGTTAATGCTACCACTTAAGTGTTGGGTTATATCTTGTAGGATTTGAAGCTGCACTTGTTTTTTATCTAAGACTTCGGTAACGAGTTCTGTGGGCGGGCTAGAGGGTTCGTCTGTTTGAATAAATTGTGAAGCATCATGCGCACCAAAATTACAGGCTATTTTAACGGCAGACATGGCGTTGTCTTTTAAGCGGACGACAATTTTAGATGAATCTTCACCTGTTAGTTTCTCTAATTTGATTAAACATTGATCCATTACTTCAGAATTCCAGCCATTATCAGCTGAGTGTGCAATTTCATTGCTTAAATGGACTATTTGAGGGCGAATTTTAGAGGGCTCGGGGCTTGTTATGGCTTCTTCAATTAAGCCTCCAAGGTTCCAGGATTTACAAAGACTTCCCCCCAAATCTTTAAGAGTAAAACCAAGCACTTTTTCTTCCGCTTGTTCTGGGGTGTATTGTCCTGAACTAAGTAGCTCAGTAATATATTTACATTGCTCACCACCAAAACACCAGAATAAAATAGCACCTATATTGTTAAGTAATGCGGCAATAAAAACTTCTTCTGGTGATTTATCATGACAATGGATCGCTATTTCTTTCGCTTGTACTGCGGCATGAATGGCATGTCCAATTTCTTTATTGGCTTGGTGCTTATTTTCTGGGGAGATAATGGATTCAAAAAATGAACAGGCAATCGTTAGCTCACGCACGATATTAGAGCCTAAAATAACAATGGCTCTAGAGATAGTATTCATTTTTTGGTTTGAGGGATTGTAATGAACGCTATTACTTACCTTGAGAAGTTTTGCCGTAAGGTTAGGGTCTTGCAAAATAATGGAAGCCAGTTCCATGGCTCCCTGCCTTTTATCTATTGAGTTATAAATATTGTGAGCAGTGTTGGAGAAAATAGTCATTTCCTGCTCACAAAGAACCTTCGTCCACTGTTCAAGTGATTGAAGATTCTCTGGCTTTTGTTTCGCTTTTTGCATATGGTTACAGAGCTTTAATTTTAACCCGCTGTTCTTCAAGGTTTTTAAGTGAAGACTGCAGGGTGGCTAATTTTTCTTTCTCTTTGTTAATAACCGCCTCCGGCGCTTTATCAATAAATTTTGGGTTATTTAATTTGCCTTCAATACGAGGTAAATCTTTTTGTATTTTGGCAACTTCTTTTTCTAAACGTGCAATTTCTGCATCTTTATCGATTAAGCCTGCCATTGGGATTAGAATTTTCATTTCACCAACCAGTGAAATAGCTGATTCAGGCGCAATTTCATCAGCCGAAAGAACTGTAATTGATTCAACGCGACCTAATTTTAATAGATATTCTTTGCTTGATTCTAAAAAGACTAAATCGCTTGCTGTACAGTTTTGTAATAAGACTGGCAGTGGTTTTCCTGGTGCAATATTCATTTCGCCACGGATACGGCGTATCCCTAGAATAAAATCCATAATCCACTTTGTTGCATTAATGGCATCATGGTTGATTTGATTCTTATCTGCTTCAGGGTAGGGCTGTAACATAATAGTTTCAGTACTAATCCCTGCTAATGGAGCAACACGTTGCCAAATTTCTTCGGTGATAAAGGGCATGATGGGGTGGCTTAAACGTAGAATGTTTTCTAAAACATTGACTAATGTTTTACGTGTTCCACGTTGTAGTGCTTCATTATCTGATTGCAGAGAAATTTTTGCTAATTCTAAATACCAGTCACAGTATTCATTCCAAGTAAATTCATAGAGTGCTTGAGCGGCTAAATCAAAGCGGTAACCCTCTATTGCTTCGCTAGTCGATGCCGTTACCTGGTTTAAACGGGAGGTAATCCATAAATCTGCTTGTGAATACTCACAGGGCGCGTCGGATAAGCCATTGTCCTGGCCTTCAGTATTCATTAAGACATAACGAGCAGCATTCCATAATTTATTACAAAAATTACGGTAGCCTTCTGCACGCGCTAGATCAAAACGTATATCTCGACCTGTGGTTGCCAATGATGCAAAGGTAAAGCGTAAGGCATCTGTACCAAAAGAAGGAATACCCTCAGGGAATTGTTTACGAGTAGCCTTCTCAACTTTCTTTTGTAGATGGGGTTGCATCATACCGCTCATGCGTTTTTCAACTAAAGCTTCTAAATCAATACCATCAATTAAGTCAATGGGGTCAAGTACATTACCTTTTGATTTGGACATTTTTTGCCCTTCGGCATCACGGACTAAGCCATGAACATAAACTTCTTTAAAAGGCACTTCGCCTTGAAATTTAAGCCCAATCATAATCATTCTGGCAACCCAAAAAAAGATAATATCAAAACCTGTAACTAATACACTAGTTGGATAATGTTGTGCTAATTCAGCTGTTTTCTCTGGCCATCCCAAAGTTGAAAAGGGCCATAAGGCAGAGGAGAACCAAGTGTCTAAAACATCTTCATCCTGTCTTAGTGGATAATCAGCGGCTAAACCATGTTTTTCGCGGATTTCTTGTTCAGACCGGCCGACATAGATATTGTCTTCATCATCATACCAGGCAGGGATTCTATGCCCCCACCAGATTTGTCTTGAAATACACCAATCCTGGATATTACGCATCCATTCAAAATAAGTATTTTTCCAGTTATCCGGGACAAATTTAATATCACCCTTTTCAACAGCTTCAATAGCGGGCTGAGCAAGGGGCCCTACTTTTACATACCATTGATTAGTTAAAAGAGGTTCGATAATACTATTTGAACGATCGCCTCGAGGAACAACCAGTTTATGCTTTTCGACTTTTTCTAATAAGCCTTGTGAATCTAGGTCTGCAACCATTTGTTTACGGGCTACAACACGGTCTAAACCAATATACTTTTCTGGAATAAGATTATTTTCACCTTCGTCATTTGCGCGAATTGCCGCATCTTCAGTAAAGATATTAATCAACCCTCCATGAGGAGCATCCATAATAGCGGCTAAATCTTTATGCCGAGTCCAAACATCATAATCATTAAAGTCATGAGCAGGCGTTACTTTTACACAACCCGTACCAAACTCAGGGTCTACATGTTCATCTGCAATAATTGGAATACGACGGTTTGTTAAGGGGAGCTCTAAAAACTCACCTAACAGGTGTTTGTAGCGGTCGTCATCCGGGTGGATAGCGACAGCAACATCACCCAGTAATGTTTCTGGGCGAGTAGTGGCAACGATCATATAGCCTGAGCCATTTGATAAGGGGTAACGCATATGCCACATAAAGCCATTTTCTTCCTCAGATAAAACTTCTAAATCAGAAACAGCAGTGTGTAATACAGGATCCCAGTTAACAAGTCGCTTACCACGATAGATTAGGCCTTCTTCATGTAGCTTAATAAATACTTCTTGTACGGCATCTGACATGCCATCGTCCATGGTGAAACGTTCTTTTTCCCAATCTAAAGAGCTCCCCATGCGGCGAAGCTGTTTGGTAATGGTATTTCCTGACTCTTCTTTCCATTGCCAAATTTTTTCAACAAACTTTTCCCTACCGTAGTCATGGCGTGTTTTACCCTCAGCATTGACAATACGTTCAACCACCATTTGCGTGGCAATCCCTGCATGATCACTACCTGGTTGCCATAAGGTGCTTTTGCCTTTCATTCGATGGTAGCGGCTTAGGGCATCCATAATAGTATCTTGAAAGGCATGTCCCATATGTAAACTACCTGTGACATTGGGAGGCGGGATCATAATACAATACGATTCGCCCTCGGGCTTTGCTTTAAAGTAGCCTTTACCTTCCCAAATTTTATACCAGCGTTGTTCTATTGAGTGGGGGGTGTATGTTTTTTCCATGGAAAGTCTATTTATTTATATTAAAGATGTAGCGCGGGCAATTTTGCTCGCAAAGAGGTAAATAATCATATCTTATGCGTTGATGTATCAAAGCCATTTTGTTTATATTGGCGAAAACGCTGTCGTCCGGCTTGTTTTAATGCTTCGTTATTATCAAGGATTTCTAATACCCGGTCTGTGTTAGTTAAATCAGCCGGATATTTTGATGATAGATTAAAAATCAGTTTTTGCCACCTCTCTGGTGCGGCCAGAGTACCAATTAATACAGTTTTTGGGTAGTCTGGAACTTTATTTTCTGTTTCGTAGAGTTGGTGAGGAATAAAACTATTCTCCCTAAAAGTCCAAAGTTGATTATCCAACTGTTGGCTTTGTTGTAGCGAGTCAGTATACACATAACAAAACTGACCGCTACGATAAGCTTTTTCTATCAGTTTGCAAGCAAACAGGAACCGAGCAGGTAAGGAGTCGCTTGGTAAAATATAAAAACTAGCCTTAGCCATTTGCCCGGTTAATTAAATATTGACTGAGTAGCGGTACGGGACGACCTGTTGCACCTTTATTTTTACCGCCTGAACGCCATGCTGTTCCTGCAATATCAAGGTGAGCCCAACGGTAATCTTCGGTAAAACGAGATAAAAAACAGGCTGCTGTAATGGTGCCTGCATCACGTCCACCGATATTAGCTAAATCTGCAAAGTTAGATTTTAATAGTTCGTGGTACTCTTCCCAGATAGGTAAACGCCATAAACTGTCACAGGCCGTTTCACTGGCAGCAAGTAAATCATTACAAAGCGCATCATCATTGCCTAGTAAGCCACTAGGAATACGGCCTAATGCGACCAAACAGGCACCTGTTAAGGTGGCTAAGTCAATCACTACTTCTGGGTTGAATTTTTTGGCATAAGTTAAAGCATCACAAAGGATTAATCGACCTTCTGCATCGGTATTTAATATTTCGATGGTTAAACCTGCCATACTGGTCACAACATCACCGGGTTTGTTGGCATCTCCATCTGGCATGTTTTCCGATGAAGGGATAATGCCGACAACGTTAATGGCTAAGTTCATTTCAGCTGCGGCCTGTAGTGTGCCTATAACAGTTGCGCCTCCGCACATATCGTATTTCATTTCATCCATACCTGCGCCAGGTTTTAAAGAAATGCCTCCTGCATCAAATGTTAGGCCTTTACCGACAAGAACAATAGGTTTACTGTCTTTTGCTCCACCTTGGTAATTTAATACAATAAGTTTTGCTGGCTGACGACTACCCCGGGAAACAGATAAAAAAGATCCCATGCCTAAAGCTTCTATATCGCTTTCTTCAAGCACTTCAATACTCATTTTATTGCTATTAGAAGCCACCTTCGTTGCTTGTTCAGCAAGGTAAGTTGGGGTGCAATAATTACCCGGTAAATCTGCCAGCATTTTTGTTAAATCCATTCCCTTTGCAATAGCAGTACCTTGGACTAGCCCCATTTCTACTAGAGAGGTTGATTCTTCTGAGGCAGAAATAATTAGTTTTTCTAATTCAATTTCTGGGTCTTTAATACTTTTGGTATCTTGGAACAGATAAATGGCATCATTAAAAACTTCGATAATTTGTCGAGTTTTCCAGCAAGTATCCTGGCCTTTTACTTCAATATCAGTCAAAGCACAGGTGGCTGATTTAACTTTTATGGCTTTAACAGCTTTTATTGCTGAGAAAAGTGCTTTACGGTATAGCTTGGCAGTGATTTTTTCTTTTTCTCCTAAACCGACAACTAAAATTCGCTTTATTGAGCTACTCGGTAAATGGTTAATAAGTAGAGTTTCTGCATTTTTTCCTTTAATATCACCACGCTCGATAAGTTGGGTGATAATATCCTGGTTTAGCTTGTCAATGGAATTGGCTGAGGTACTAAGTTGCTGGTTTTCGTAAATACCAACGATGATGCAATCAGTTTGTTGTTTGTCTAAAGCCAGGGTTTCTATAGAATAGTCCATAAGAGGTTATTTGAATGAGCATGTTAAAGGAATAATAAAGGTAGATTATACATGAGTTTTTTAAGGTGGGTCGTTTGAGCATTGAGTCGAATAAAAAGGGTGGTGTTAGGTCTTATCGGTTTGTTTCCGTTTTAGATAAGATGATTGTAAAAGATCTAATGAAAACAGTGACTGCGGTACTGTTAGTGCTTGTCGTTATTATAGTTAGCCGGAAGTTTATTAAAGTATTGGCACAAGCCATTGAAGGGCAAATATCACATGAGATTGTTTTAAGTTTGCTGGGGCTAAAAATAATAACGGCTATTAGTATTTTTTTACCTGTTTCTGTCTTTATGGCGATATTAATGGTTATCGGGCGGATGTATCGAGACCAAGAAATGGCAGCAGTTGCGTCAGCTGGAGGAGGCGCTTATGTTATTTATCGTGCTATTTTTATTTTAATATTGCCTCTTAGTTTTGTGGCTGCAGGATCCTCTATGTTGGCGACACCCTGGGCAGAAGCTAAAATGAACCAATTGATACATGAGGATAAAAAACATGCTGATATAAAGGGTATTGCTGCGGGACGGTTTAGTGAATATAGCCAGGGAGAATTGGTTTTGTATACAGAAAATATTACTAAAGATAAACAAATGCAAAATGTTTTTGTGCAAAATAGAAAGGGTAAACTCTTAGGGATTGTTAATGCGAAGTATGGGCGAATAAAAAGTTTACCAGGGGGTTTGTATTTGGTCTTAAAACAAGGAGAGAGAGTGCAAGGAATACCAGGAGAAAAAAATTTCATTATTGAAAAATTTGATGAGTATGCCGTGCGAATAGAAAAAAAAGAAAGTAATGTTCTACAAAACCGTGAAGGTATCCCTACGGCTAAATTATGGACATCTGATAAGTTGAAGGATGTAGCTGAAATACAGAGCCGCTTATCTGTGCCGCTATCCGTTATTTTTTTAAGCTTATTAGCAGTGCCACTTGCGAAAATTTCACCTAGAGGTGGGGTGTATGGCAGTTTAGTTGTTGCTTTTGCCATTTATTTTATTTTTGGTAATTTAAAGCATGTAAGCCAAAGCTGGGTTGTGAACCAAGTTATCCCTGCTTCATTTGGGTATTATGCTATATATCTTTTATTATTACTGTTGGCGGGTGTGCTACTGCTACGTCTTTATGGGACAAAATGGATTATGATGAAAATTTTAGCTAGGGAGGCTGTGTGAATATTTTAACAAAATATATTGTCAAGGAGGTCTTAAAAGGATCTGCTATTGCAGCCATATTTTTATTAACATTATTTATGTTGTTTGCCTTTAGGGATGAATTAAAAGATATTGGTCATGGTGGGTATGGTTTAAAACAAATATTAATGTACCTTGCTTTATCTGCACCTACCGTTTTTTATGAGTTACTTCCTTTTGGGGCATTGCTAGGTAGTCTCTTAGTTATCGGGGGAATGGCAAATAATAGTGAAATCATTGCTATGCGAGCGGCAGGAATTTCTATTTTTGGAGTCATAAAAGCCGTTATGTTGGCAGGTCTTGTTATGGTTGTAATCGCATTTTTAGTAGGTGAATTTATTGCCACTAAAGCTGTGCGTGAAGCACAGTTGATTAAGATGCTTTCTCAGGATAATGAAGTAGTCTTGCAATCAAAATCTGGTGTGTGGTTAAGAGAAAAGGATGAATTTGTTAATGTGCGAAAAATTACAGGTAAAAATAAGTTAGCTGATATTTATACTTATAAGGTTGAGGGTAATGAGCATTTGCTTGCAGTCAGGCATATTGAAAAAGCTGTTTATATTGGGAATGGGCTTTGGGATGTAAATAATATATTGCAATCTGAAATATCAGCTAATCAGGTGTTTTCCGGTAGACAAGAGTCAGGAAAATGGGAAACATCAATAGAACCTGATTTATTGGATGTCGCTGTGGTTAAGTCAGACAATATGTCCTTATATGATTTGTATATGTATATTGATTTTCTTAAGCAAAATAATCAGAAATCACAAATATATGAACTGGCTTTCTGGAGTCGGCTTATAAATCCCTTTGTTATTTTTGTTATGTTAATGGTATCGATTCCCTTTGTAGTCGGTATTAAAAGAGGGATTAGTACAGGCGGAAGGATGATGCTTGGTATTGTTATAGGGATAACCTTTAATATTTTCGATAAAATTGCAGGGCATATTGGGTTGGTTTATGGCTATAGCCCTATGTTAATGGCTATATTGCCAAGTATTCTGGTTTTTTGTTCTGCTTTGTATGCAGTAAGTCGAGCGCGTTGAGGGTTGTTGCCAACCTTAGGGAAGAAAGGGCACGGAATGAATTTTAAGCCAGGCTACTGGATTTATTCCGTGCGTGTTTCTTACTGCTTGCTGGCAATTGAAAAATTAAATCTTTTTCATATAAAAATAAAGAAATTTGCAGTGCAATGTCATATCTTTGCCGTCTAGTTTAGTTACTTTACAATCTTCCATTCTTTGGCTTCCTGGTGTTAACTGTTTGTTGAGCATACCATTTTTAATGGAATATTTAATATTAATAGAAGTTTGTCCCGTTCTTCCACGCGTATCAGTTGCTACAGCATGGATAATGCCGTTATTTTTAAAGTCCCATTGAATATTAACTTCTTTCCTGTCTCTTTTCTTTTTAGTAGGAGATTCAGCGTAAATCTTCCATTTACCGAGGATTTGAGAATTATCTTCTAAAGCAATTGTTGTTTCCTGTTTTTTTGCATTTGCAGGAAAAGCTATGCAAACAATAACAAGTAAAGGTAAAAGTTTTATTATTTTATTCATGTTTTCAAGCTCCGACCTGAGTGATAAATTAGTTTCGCGTCATTGAGTATATCATAGTAAAGTAAGATGTTACTTCTCTTGTAAATAAATTAGTATATTATAAAAAACTTATTCATCTGGTGTTAAGTTTATTTACTTTAAAGTTAGAGTTACAATTGGTAATGTATCAATTTTTATAATGAAAATAATGAGGAAGGATAAGGTATGAAAATTAATAAAATATTGTTCGCAGCTTTGCTGTTTGTTTTTTCTAACCAATGTTTTGCATTGGCTGTTGATGACTGGGAGTACAAAACTATTACCAGTACACTAAAGGCAACTCCTGGCTGTAAAAGTAAAGAAAGTGCGGCTAAGCAGGCATCTACAGGGTTACGGTTTAAAAAATATGCCAAGCTCGCCTGTAATAATATGGGGCTGGGTTGGGGTTATGACAGGGCTTTAGAGAAAGGTAAATTAGTATGTGAAGCTTGTGAAGAGGAAGACGAAGGGGTTGACCCAGGGTATAGCTGTCACATGGAAGATGTTGTTATCAAATGTAAAACAGTAAAGAAAGGCTGGTAGCTTGTTGCTTACACTTTGTGCGGTATTGACCGCTCAAAGTGTAAGCGCTAATAAGTTAACTTAGAAAAATCAGTTAAGCGTAAAATTATAGTGCTGGATATTGGGGTGGGTGTTGCACAACAAGTTAGCTAATATTCCATGTAATCTAGTGATGGGCTTTTTAGGTGTAGGTAAAACTACCGCTATTTTGGATTTGCTCAAACAAAAACCCAAAAACGAAAATTGGGCAGTACTGGTTAATGAATTTGGAAAAATTGGTATTGATGGTGCTATTTATTCTGCGGCAGGAGTTACTGTCAAAGAAATAGCCGGTGGTTGCTTGTGCTGTGCGGTTGGCTTGCCTTTTCAGGTAAGTATTAACCGGCTATTAAAAGAAGTTAGACCAGACAGGCTTTTAATTGAACCCACGGGCTTAGGTCACCCTAAAAAAGTATTGGATATGTTGCTGACAGGAAGGTTTAAAGAAACGCTACAATTAAGAGCAAGTATTTGTCTGGTAGACCCTGAAAAATTAAAAGACCCACGTTATACAACACATGAAACGTTTATTGATCAAATAGCTTTATCTGATGTGTTAGTAGCCAATAAAATGGATTTGGCTGAGGCTGAAGCTATTAGTTTATTTCATCAATTGGCTAAAAAGAGTCAGCCAGAAAAGGTCTTAATTGCACAAACCATACAAGGGCAGTTGGATGTAACTTGGTTAGATATGCCAAGAAACCTAAAAAGACAAGCAGCATTCCCCAATGCGCATAACATAACTAAAGTATATCCTGTTAATAATATTGATCATCAGCTAAGCAATAAAACATCTGGTTTTCAGAGTTTTGGGCATATATTCCCTGTACAAAATCGTTTTGATTTTAAGAAGTTAAATGATTTTTTAAGCCAGCTTAAGGTAGAAAGAATAAAAGGTATTTTAAATACCAATAAAGGTTGGTTTATTATTAATGGCACTGATAATAAAATTAATTATGCTCCAACACCTTTATCAAATAATAACCGAATTGAACTGATTGCTAGGCAAAATCATTTTCAAGATGTTTTAAGTGCATTAAGGCTATGTCTTGAGTAAAAACTAGGAAACTTCAGTTATAACTATTCCCATTTTATCGATGACTTGCTGAGGTGTAATATTGATTAAACAATTGGTATGCCCTAAGGGGCACTCTCTTTTAAAGCAAGGTGAGCATTCCATATTTAGACTAATTATTTTAGCTTTAGTAGAAATAGGGGGGGTAAACAGAGGGTCAGAAGAGCCGTAAATGGCGATTAGATTTTTATTTAAAGCGGCTGCAATATGCATTAAACCAGAATCATTACTAATAATAGTATTTGCTAATGCCATTAGGTCAATGGCTTCGCTAATATTAGTTTTTCCAGCTAGGTTAATACAATTATTGTGAGCAAGTTGATTGATTTCTTCCGCAACAGGGCGGTCTTTTTTTGATCCTAAAATTAAAACTTGCCAGCCCTGTTGTAATTTTATTTTGGCTACTTCGGCATAATGGCTGGCTGGCCAGCGTTTTGCTTCACCAAATTCTGCTCCCGGGCATAAAGCGAGTATTTTATTGTTAGGATTTAATGAAAAATCCTCAGCAAGCTGTTGCTGTTGTTTTTTATCTACTTTAAGTTGAGGTGTTGGACAATCTGGAACCGTATTAGTGTTTGCATTATTTGCTAGGGCAACAAATCTTTGAACAGTTTGAGTTAAAAATAATTTATCCAGTCGCCTAATATCGTTAACTAATCCCCAGCGACTTTCCCCAATATAAGCCGTTCTTAAGGGAATTTTAGCAACAAAAGGGATGAGTGCAGATTTCCAAGTATTAGGGAGTAAAATAGCTTGGTCATAATGTCTGGTACGGAGTTCTTTTCCGAGTTTTATGCGTTCAAACAAACCAAACTGGCCTCTAGCCAGAGCTGGCATAGCTAAGGCATTAGATACTTCAGGCATTCTTGCTAATAAGGCGTATGTCCAGGTGGGAGCTAAAACATCAAGCTGACAGCCTGGGTTTAATTGTTTAAGGCGAATAAATAGACTTTGTGCCATAACCATATCACCCACCCAAGAGGGGCCGAGGACTAATATTTTTACGGGTGGGGACATATTTTATTTAAAATGAGTTGCTGTGTTAAATATTCAGTACTTTTAGTGACTAAACCCTTTGAATGAGAAAGAGTCTGGAACTTGTTCAATTTGGAAAATTCGATTCGGCATACGAGTATTAAATTTACGCTCTTTGCCATTTAAATCACGCTCTCTCAGGTTGAAAGTGTTGCAGTCTGCTATTAAGTGTGATTTTCCATCTGGCATTTCATAAGCATCTTGAACCCATTTTACAGGGTAGAGAGAGTTGGTTCCTTTTATGCGATCAATTAATTTAAAACTATGATCATAAATTAATACCTCACCTTTTCTGGAGTTAGATAGCATATAGCCGCGTGAATGTTTACGAATATGATGGGCACCATTTAAATTACTAATAACGACTTCATGCTCAAGTGACTCTTTATCAATACGTACCAATAAGCCTTGGTAAAACAAGATAGTTAAAACTTTGGTTTCATCATAGGGGTCAACAATTGCCGAGTTCATGTGGGTTGTTTGAAACTTTCCTGAATAGCATTTAGTACGGTGATCCATTTGCTTGTCAAGAGTTCTAATTGAACCATCGCCATAAGCATTAGGGTAACCGTTTTCGGTTGCCCACCATGACCAGATTACATCACCCTTAAAATCAACTTCTAAAAGAGTGTCAATACCACTAGCTGTGACTAACAGGCCATTTTTTGTTCGACGTAAGGATCTTAGTTGAGTAAATAATGGGTTGCGAATTTCTAAGTCTATTTCACCTTTACTATTGAGTCTGGCAATATGTTCATCGCCAGCAACTCCATCTTCAGCACAGGGTAGGCCACAAATAAAGTATAAACCCTCTCCTTCAACATAGTGCATACCAAAAGGCTTGGTAGGGTATATTTCGTCTAAAAGTTTAATTTTACCTAATTCGCCTAGATGTTCCAATAATTGAAGTTTTCCACCTGGCTCTCCTTTAAAAACCTCATTAGAGCGGTCTTTACCTTTTACAATTCTTTCAAATCTAAACTTTGCATAATCCCAGTTGGTTTGTGGGTAAGATATAACAAATCTCATTGGAGTCCTTTGTTTTTAAGTGTCGGTGAAAAAATTTTAATAATATACTAAGAGTGCGTAGTATAACAAAGTGAATATTTAAGCGTTGAAAGTAACAAAAAAGGACTTAGGTTTTCTACGTCCTTTTTTGTTTTGCAGTTTAGCGTTTAAGCTTACCTTGTAACATTTTATTTACTTCACCAGGGTTGGCTTTACCATGGCTTGCTTTCATTACTTGTCCAACAAAAAAGCCAAATACTTTATCTTTACCACTTAAATATTGTTCAACCTGAGCTGGGTTATCAGCAATAATTTTATCAATAATGACTTCAATAGCACCACTATCGGTAATCTGCTTAAGGCCTTGTTGCTCAATCACTTCGTCAGTCGTTAAATCACTCTCCCATAAGGCATCAAATACTTGTTTGGCAATTTTTCCTGAAATTGTATTATCAGCAATACGCTTTAGCAAGCCGGCTAAACGCTCTGCACTAATCGGTGAAGCCGTTATTTCAAGGTTTGCTTTATTTAAAGCACCAAGGAAATTACCGCTAACCCAGTTACTACACAACCTAGCTTCACAACCTGATTGCTTAACTACGACTTCAAAAAAATCGGCTAATTCACGTGATGAGGTTAGGAGGGTTGCGGTTTCATTATCATGGCTGTATTGTTCAATAAAGCGTTGTTTTTTTATGCTAGGTAATTCAGGTAAATCTGCTTTAACTTGAGCTCTAAGTTCGTCAGTGATTTCTACCGACAATAAATCAGGGTCTGGGAAATAGCGGTAATCATTGGCTTCTTCTTTACTGCGCATGGAGCGTGTTTCGTTTTTATCTGCATCATACAAACGAGTTTCTTGTACGACTGAGCCACCCGCTTCAATTAAATCAATTTGTCTTTCAACTTCAATATTAATGGCTTTTTCAACAAACCTGAAAGAGTTGATGTTTTTTAGTTCGGCTCTTGTGCCATATTCTTTCTGGCCTTTTGGACGAACCGAGACATTGGCATCGCAGCGGAATGAACCTTCTTGCATATTACCGTCACAAATTTCTAAATAACGGACTAATTCGTGAATTTTACGCATATAGGCAACTGCTTCTTTAGCTGAGCGCATATCAGGCTCTGAAACAATTTCTAACAACGGTGTGCCCGCACGGTTTAAGTCAATCCCTGTTAGACCATGAAAGTCTTCATGTAAAGATTTTCCTGCATCTTCTTCTAGGTGTGCACGGGTTACACCAATGCGTTTAGTTTCCCCATCAACTTCAATATCTAAATGGCCAATACCCACAATAGGTAATTCCATTTGACTAATTTGATAACCCTTTGGTAAATCAGGGTAAAAATAGTTTTTTCTGGCAAATACAGAATAATCTGCTATTTCAGCTTCAATTGCCATACCAAATTTAACCGCCATACGAACAGCTTCTTCATTGAGTACGGGTAATACGCCAGGTAGGCCTAAATCAACTGCACAAGCTTGTGTGTTTGGTTCAGCACCATAGGCTGTTGATGCGGCAGAAAATATTTTAGATTTTGTCGCCATTTGAGCGTGAATTTCCAACCCAATTACTGTTTCCCATTCCATCATATTCTCCTTATTCAAAGCCTTGTGGTGTTTGTTGGTGCCAACCGGTGACTTGTTGGTATTGGTGAGCAATATTTAATAACCGGTCTTCAGTGAAATAATTACCAATGACTTGTAAGCCGACGGGCTTGTTATTAGCAAAACCAGCAGGTAATGACATGGCGGGCAGGCCAGCCAAGTTAACAGCAATGGTATAAATATCAGCGAGGTACATTTCAATGGGGTCATTGGTTTTTTCACCTATCCCAAAAGCGGTAGTAGGTGAAACGGGCCCCATTAATACGTCAACTTCAGAGAGTGCTTGGCTAAAATCTCCAGAAATTAAGCGGCGGACTTTTTGTGCTTTAATATAGTAAGCATCGTAATAGCCAGCAGATAAAGCATAAGTCCCCATTAAAATCCGGCGTTTTACTTCTGCGCCAAAAGCTTCACCACGAGAGCGGATGTATAAATCATTTAGATCGGCTGGGTCACCGCAACGGTAACCAAAACGTACGCCATCATAGCGTGACAAGTTGGCTGAACACTCGGCTGAAGCAATAACATAATAAGCTGGAATTGCTAATTTCATATTGGGTAATGAAACTTCTTTAATTTCAGCCCCCAGTTTTTTATATTCATTAACCGCTATTTCTATTGCTGAGGCAATATCACTGTTTAAGCCTTCATCAAAGAACTCTTTAGGTAAGCCTATTTTTAACCCTTCCAAGCTATTATTTAATCCAGCTGAATAGTTAGGGACTTCTCTGTCGACACTGGTTGAATCTTTAGTATCAAAGCCTGCCATTGTTTGCATTAAGATGGCAGCATCTTCAGCAGATCTGGCCATAGGGCCGCCTTGGTCCAAGCTGGATGCAAAGGCTATCATGCCATATCGAGAAACACGCCCATAAGTTGGCTTTAAACCTGTAATACCACATAAGGAGGCAGGTTGACGAATGGAGCCTCCGGTATCAGTACCTGTGACTGCGGGTGATAAACGAGCGGCTACTGCTGCAGCTGAACCACCTGAAGAACCGCCGGGAACTGTATTGGTGTCCCAAGGGTTTTGTACGGCACCGTAAAAACTGGTTTCATTGGATGAACCCATCGCAAATTCATCCATATTTAATTTGCCAAGAGTGACTGCACCTGCTGTATTAAATTTTTCAATCACGGTAGCATTGTAGGGTGCAATAAAGTTATCCAGCATTTTTGAGCCACAAGTGGTTTTAATGCCTTGTGTACAAAAAATATCTTTTTGGGCAATAGGAATACCGGTTAATAAACCTGCACCAGCAGATGCTAGTTGTATATCTGATCTTTTAGCTTGTTCCAGTGCATGGTCTTCAGCAACGGTGATAAAGCAGTTAAGTGCTTGGTATTTATTTATTCTATCAAGATAAGCTTGAGTAAGTTCTACGCTAGAGAATTCTTTTTCGCGCAGTCCTTTAGCCAGTTCTGTAATGGTTTTGTTATGCATGATTATTCTGTTAGTCGAGAACTTTAGGAACGAGGTACAAACCAGCTTCTGTTTGAGGGGCTAAGGCCTGAAAGTGATCTCGTTGATTTGTTTCTGTTGCGACATCAGGGCGCAAGCGTTGCATTTGGTCCATAGGGTGAGCCATTGGATTAATACCCGCAGTATTTGCTTTACCCATTTGAGTCATTAAATCTAACATATTAGATAAATCGTTAGCATAAGCATCAATATCAGATTCATCAATGCCTAATCTTGCCAGGTAGGCAATTTTCTTTATTTCGTCGGTTGTTAGCGACATTTTTAGCTCCATTTGTTACTTTTTTTAAATATGATACTTTATATCTTGCCCAAATACCCACTAGATTGTTAAAGTAGTAAAATTTATATCGCTAAGGATACTGTAAAAGATGTTTAAAAGACTCCGCGGGCTTTTTTCTAATGATTTATCCATTGATTTAGGCACCGCTAATACCCTGATTTATATTCCTGGACAAGGCATTGTTCTGAATGAGCCATCTGTTGTGGCTATTAAGGAAGATAGGATTAGAGGAGCCAAAACAATTGCTGCTGTTGGGGTGGATGCAAAAATGATGTTGGGTCGGACCCCAGGAAATATTACGGCCATTCGTCCTTTAAAAGACGGGGTTATTGCTGATTTTGCAGTGACAGAGCGAATGCTTCGTTTTTTTATTGAAAAAGTGCATGAAACAAAATTATTGCGTCCAAGCCCTCGTATATTGATTTGTGTTCCTTGTGGGTCAACACAGGTTGAAAGACGGGCTATTCGTGAATCTGCGGCAATGGCCGGAGCAAGGGAAGTTTATTTAATTGAGGAGCCAATGTCTGCCGCTGTGGGTGCAGGACTGCCTGTTGATGAAGCACATGGTTCTATGGTGCTTGATATAGGCGGTGGAACTTCTGAAGTTGCAGTTATCTCATTAAATGGTATTGTGTACTCAGCATCAGTCAGAATTGGTGGTGATCGTTTTGATGAGGCTATTATCAATTATGTGCGTAGAAATTATGGCACATTGATTGGAGAAGCAACAGCGGAAACTATTAAAAAAGAAATTGGGACAGCTTACCCAGGCAGTGAAGTAAAAGAGATTAAAATTACAGGTCGTAATTTAGCAGAAGGTGTTCCTCGTAGTTTTTCTTTGAATAGTAATGAGATTTTGGAGTCTTTGCAGGAACCTTTGTCAGGTATTGTAGGGGCAGTAAAAGTTGCGTTGGAACAAACCCCTCCAGAATTAGGTGCTGATGTAGCTGATCGAGGTATTGTATTAACAGGGGGTGGTGCATTATTAGCCGATATTGATCGATTAATTGCTGAAGAAACAGGGCTACCTGTTTATATTGCAGATGACCCCTTAACTTGTGTAGCAAGAGGTGGGGGGATGGTGTTGGAAATGCTAGATGAAAAAGGCCTTTCTGCTTTTTCATTAGAATAAGTTAAATTGATTTTGAGTTATGGTGGCTAGACTTGTGTCTGGCCATTTTTGTTTGAGGAATAAGTGATTTATGCCTATTCTTGAATTTGTAATTTGTGTGCTTTTTATCAAGGGAGCTTGTTATAAAACTTTTATTCGCTTCTGGTCCTTCACTTAATACACGGTTATTGATTGTTGTACTCCTTTCTGTCGTATTGCTGGCTATTGATCACCGTAGTTCTAAAATGGACAATACACGATCAATTTTATCGGTACTGATTTATCCTGTTCAGCGTTTAGTTAGCTTGCCTGTGGAATGGGGTGAGCAGCTTAAAAATACAGTTGTTTCCTATAGCGCCTTAAAAAACGAAAATGCTATATTAAAGGAAAAGCAGTTAATTGATAATATTAAACTGTTAAAACTAGCCTCATTGGAAAATGAAAATATTCGGCTTAGAGGTTTGTTAGAAAATTCATTTAAGCTGGGTGAGCAAGTGTTAGTTGCCGAATTATTATCTGTTAATCTCGTGCCTTATGAGCATGTTATGGTGGTTAATAAAGGCTCTCGCTTTGGTGTGCACAAAAAACAGGCAGTTATAGGGGCCAATGGTGTGGTGGGACAGGTGATTCGCTCACTCCCTTTAAGCTCAGAGGTTATGCTAATAACAGATCCTAATCATGCGATTCCTGTGCAGGTCAATAGAAATGGTTTACGAACTATTGCTATTGGTAGTGGTCAATTAAATCGATTGAACTTACCTTTTTTACCTAATAATGCTGATATTGTTGCTGGGGACTTGCTTGTCAGTTCTGGCTTAGGCGGAACCTTTCCTCAGGGTTACCCTGTTGCGGTGGTTGATAAAGTGACAGCTCAACCAAATAAACCCTTTGCTAATATCTATGCAACACCCAAAGCTAAGTTAGATAGAATTCGCGAGTTGTTAATTGTATGGAGTGACTCAACACCTGTTCCATTATCAACGCCTGAAGTAAATGATAATAAAGTAGATGCTGCTGATAATAACAAAGTAGATGAATAAGAATCAGTACAGTAAACGATATTTTTTAACCTTGCTGATAGCGATGTGTTTGAATATATTACCCTTATCAAACACTATTAAAGCATTAAATCCTGATTGGGTTTTATTGATTTTAATTTATTGGACTCTTGCCGTGCCTGAGAGGGTTGGTGTTTTTAATGCTTGGGTGCTAGGTATTCTTGTTGATGTGTTGACAGGACGAATTTTTGGTATGCATGGGTTAATTTATGCATTAGTTAATTTTACTTGCTTAAAACTTCACCGACGCTTAAGGCATTATCCTGTACTACAACAAGCAATATTTGTTTTTTGCTGTTTGTTGTTTGCACAGGTTTTAGTTTTTTGGATTGAAAGTGTTCAAAGTTCAATGGGTTTAACATGGCTTTTCTGGATACCTGTATTGACGGGGACAATTTGTTGGCCTTTTGTTTATGCTGGCTTGCGCTGGATTCGTGTATTGGGGCATATTGACTAATATGCATCGACATTATTCAATGAAAGACCCATTAGCTGAGAACCGTATGTTTCTTAGTCGAACGGTTGCTATCTTTGCTATTATTTTAATATTGATGTGTGGGCTTGTTGGCCGTCTGATTTATTTACAGGTGGTTGGTCATGAGCATTACTCAACGATGGCAAAATCAAATCGTATTAAAGTTGTACCATCACCGCCGACTCGTGGAATTATTTATGATAGGCATAATCGAGTTTTAGCTGAGAATATTCCTTCTTATAGTTTGGAGCTGATTCCAGAACAAATTGAAAACCTGGATAAAACTTTACAGCGCTTACAAAAATTACTGGATATTTCTGATGAGAAAATAGCTCAGTTTTTAAAACATAAACATCAATCAAAACGGTTTGACAGTGTGCCCTTATTATTACGCATGAGTGATGAAAAGGTGGCAAAATTTGCAGTCGTTCGACCGTACTTTCCTGGTGTTGATGTACATGCACGGTTAGTTAGACATTACCCTTATAAAGATTTAACCTCACATGTTGTTGGGTATGTAGGTAGAATTAATGAGAGAGAATTAAAAAGTTTACCTGTTTCAGAGTATAGAGGCACACACCATGTGGGAAAGCTGGGTATAGAGAAAACTTACGAGTCACTGTTACATGGTAAAACGGGATATTCAGAAATTGAAACAAATGCACAACGGCGTGCAGTAAAAATCGTATCATCAGATGACCCTGAGCCGGGTAAAAACTTACATTTAACTTTGGATGTTGACCTGCAGAAAACGGCTTATGATGCCTTGGAAGGACACAATGGTGCAGTGGTTGCGATAGAGATTAAAACCGGCGAAGTTTTGGTGCTTGCCAGCCGCCCAGGGTTTGATCCAAACCCCTTTGTTTATGGAATTAGTAGTAAAGCATATCATGCCTTGCAACAATCAGATGCACAACCTTTGTTTAATAGAGCGTTAAGAGGACAATACCCACCAGGTTCAACTATTAAACCCTTTATTGCTTTAGCGGGGCTTGAAAATAAGGTGACGGAATTCCATCATAAATTATTTTGCCCAGGGTATTATCAGCTTCCTAAAGTAAAGCATAAATATCGTGACTGGAAAACTTGGGGGCATGGGGCTGTGGATATGAGTGATGCCATTACGCAGTCTTGTGATGTCTATTTTTATGATTTAGCCAGAACTTTAGGGATAGAAAGAATACATGATTTTTTACAAAAATTTGGTTTTGGTGAAAAAACAGGAATAGACTTGGTTGGTGAAAAGGCGGGGTTGCTACCTTCTAAAGCATGGAAAAGAAGAGTCAAAAAGCAGCCTTGGTATCCAGGAGAAACATTGATAACGGGGATAGGCCAAGGTTTTTTACAAGTAACGCCTTTGCAGTTAGCTAGAGCCACAGCAACACTGGCAAATAAAGGACATGTTGTTACCCCTTATTTAGTGGATAAAAATTATCATTTCAAGGCTGGCAGAGTATACCCAGATGAACAAATAAAGCTGGATGAACAAAACGTTGATGATGTGATTTCTGCGATGGTTAATGTCGTTCATGGTGCAAGAGGAACGGCAAGAAGGCTAAAGAAAGGAATTAACTATCAAATAGCAGGGAAAACAGGAACAGCACAGGTTTTTACGGTTAAACAAGAAGAAAAATATAATAAAGATGAAGTGACTTTGAAGAACAGAGATCATGCCTTGTTTATCTCTTTTGCCCCAGCTACTGATCCACAAATAGCGGTAGCTGTGGTCGTTGAAAATGGTGGGCATGGAGGTTCTGTAGCTGCACCTATTGCAGGAAAGATAATGAAACAGTATTTGATGCCTGAGGTGAAGACAGTTGATGAAAAATGAAACCAGAAGTGAGCAGTTTCATCCCCCCTCGGTGATAGGCACTTTATTACGAAAATTACATGTTGATATTCCCCTTTTTATTGGCTTGGTGTTGGCTTGTTCTTTAAGTTTCTTAATATTGTATAGTGCGAGTGGGCAGGATATAACTGTATTGATAAGACAAGCCGCTCGAATAGGGTTGGCTTTTTTCTTAATGATTATTTTGGCCCATATAGAGCCTCAGCAGTTTCACCGCCACTCTGCTAAATTGTATACCTTAGGTGTCGTGTTACTGCTTGCTGTTTTGATTTTTGGGATGGTAGGAAAAGGTGCTCAGCGTTGGTTAAATTTTGGATTTTTTCGGTTTCAACCTTCAGAAATGATTAAAATCACCACGCCTATGATGATAGCCTGGTTTTTATCGGGGTACACTTTACCGCCAAAAGCCAAGCAATTATTTATGGCGGCCCTATTGATTATTATTCCTACTGTTTTAATTGCCAAACAGCCGGATTTGGGTACGGCACTATTAGTCGCTAGTTCGGGTACGGCGGTTATCTTTTTTGCCGGCTTATCATGGCGGTTTATGGCTGCAACAGCTCTTGTGCTTGCAGGGTTGACTCCTGTGTTATGGCATTTTATGCGAGAGTATCAAAAAGCTAGGGTATTAACCTTTTTAAACCCTGAAGCCGACCCTTTGGGTAAAGGCTATCATATTATTCAATCTAAAATAGCGATAGGTTCTGGTGGTTTGCATGGCAAAGGCTGGTTAGGCAGTACCCAATCTAACCTGGATTTTTTACCAGAAAGCTCGACTGATTTTATTTTTGCTGTTTTTGCTGAAGAGTTTGGCTTATCAGGTTGTCTGGGACTGTTAATTCTTTATTTATTGATTATAAGTCGCTGCTTGTACATTGCTGTGCAAGCACAAGATACCTATAGCCGCTTATTAGCAGGTAGCTTAACCTTTACTTTTTTTGTCTATGTGTTCGTTAATATTGGTATGGTTATAGGTATATTGCCTGTTGTTGGCGTGCCATTACCTTTGATAAGTTATGGAGGAACATCAATGGTTACTCTAATGGCAAGTTTTGGTATTTTAATGTCAATTCATACACATAGAAAATTTTTACCCACTTAGGCTGGTTTATATATGAAAAGAATTACGGTTCAAATATTGTTTTGCTGTAGCTTTATTTTTAGTACAGCTGCATTTTCAGCAATTGAAGAAACAGAGTTGCTTAGTAGCTTTGTTAGTAATATGGTTAATAAACACCAATTTGATAAAAAAGAATTACAGGAATTATTTAAATCCGTTGATATTAAGAAAAATATTATTAAGACTATGACCAGACCTGCTGAAGGCTCAATGTCCTGGTATCAATATCGTAAAATATTTTTAACGGATAAGCGGATAAAAGCAGGCGTAAAATTCTGGCAAGAAAATGAAACAGCGTTAACAGCTGTGGAGCAAAAGACAGGTGTCCCTGCTGAAATAATTACCGCAATTATAGGTGTGGAAACTTATTATGGAATACATACTGGAGGACACCGGGTTATTGATGCTTTATCTACTTTAGCCTTTGGCTATCCAAAACGAAGTCGGTTTTTTAGCAATGAATTAGAACATTTTTTATTGCTCTGTCGTGAACAAAAAATGAACCCTTTAGAGCCAACAGGTTCGTATGCTGGAGCAATGGGGATTCCTCAGTTTATGCCGAGTAGCTACAGAGCTTATGCTGCTGATTTCGAAAATGATGGTAAACAAGATATCTGGGCTAACCCTGCCGATGCTATTGCAAGTGTGGCAAATTATTTTGTGATTCACCATTGGCGTAAGGGAGCTGGTGTGGCTTTCTTGGTTAAGGCAGAAGATAAGGGCTATGAGCAAGCACTGACAAAAGGTTTAAAGCCAGATAGAACCTGGGCAGAAGTGCAAGCACTGGGGGTTACAGCAGAGCAAGGAATAGAAGGTGATGAACCGATAAAGTTATTGGCATATCAGCAACAAAACGGCACTGATTTATGGGTAGGCTTGCATAATTTTTATGTGATAACGCGTTATAACCATAGTAAGCTATACGGCATGGCTGTATATCAGTTGAGTCAGGCAATCTATAAGCAAAGACAGCAAGTTAAGATAGAGTGATAACTTAGAATAGGCGAGGAAGGTTCTGGCAATGAGAAAAGTATTGATAGTATTAATAGCATTGTTTAGCAGTGCTTGTATGGATAATACAATAAAAGATAGAGGGCCAGATCATGTGCCTATAGATGTTATGGCTGTTGCAGATGCAATACCTAAGTATGAAAAAAGAACGCGGGCGGGCAATCCTAGTGTGTATGAGGTGCTTGGTAAGCGCTATAAAATTTTAGCGCAAAGCAGTGGCTATAAAAAAACCGGTGTTGCCTCATGGTACGGTAAAAAATTTCATGGTAATAAAACAGCTAATGGTGAAAGGTATAATATGTATGCTATGACAGCAGCCCATAAAACCTTACCCATACCAAGCTATGTGCGAGTAACAAATTTAAAAAATAAACGTGCAGTGGTTGTCAGAATTAATGATAGAGGACCTTTTCATGATAACAGGATAATTGATTTATCTTATACCGCAGCTGTTAAGTTGGGGTTTCAAAAACAAGGGACTGCTTTAGTGGAGGTGGAAGCCTTAGGGGGTGACTCTATACCGAGAGTTGAGCAAAACAACACTCGACTTAAAGAAGGAAGCGTACAAACTGTATTTTTCTTACAAGTGGCTTCTTTTAATCAAGCAGAAAATGCAACTAATTTACAGAGAAAGCTAACAAAGGCTAAAATTACATCCACAAGAGTGCAGCATGTCAGAAATCAACAAAATGATTTGTATAAAGTACAGGTAGGCCCACTATACTCTGAACTGCAAGCTAAACAAAAGAGTGAAAAACTGGCAAAAATAGGTTTTACCAATGCGTTGCTAGTTGTTGAAAAAACACCTTAGTTCCTTAATATATTTTAGGCAGCCATGACTGCGTGAAGTATATTAAGCAACGGTGCTACAATACCCCCAATAATCTTTAAAGTTACTTTAATCAATGAAAATGTCATATTTCTTTAAGCATATAATTTTTCTCGCTTCACTACTATTTTTTACAACTATTGTTAATGCAGAAAACCCCATTTTAATTCCAGCAGCCCCCAGTGTTGCTGCAAAAAGCTTTGTGTTAATTGATTTTAATAGTGGCAAAGTGATTGCAGAAAAAAATGCGGATATGCGCTTATCTCCTGCAAGCCTAACCAAGATTATGACGGTTTATGTGGTATTTAGAGAGTTAAGAAATGGTCATTTAACATTAGATGAAAAAGTGACTATTAGTAAAAAAGCATGGCAAACACCTGGCTCAAGAATGTTTGTGGAAGTCAATAAGCAAGTTTCAGTAGAAAATTTAATACATGGTGTGGTAATTCAATCAGGTAATGATGCCAGTGTTGCTTTAGCGGAACATGTGGCTGGTGATGAAGGAACTTTTGCAGCGATGATGAATCAACAAGCACAGCGTTTAGGTATGTTGGATAGCCACTTTGAAAATAGTACAGGATTGCCAACTAAAAATCATTATACAACGGCAAGAGATCTGGCAAAATTAACTACAGCGGTTATTAGCGAGTTTCCTGATTATTATCGCTGGGATTCTGAAAAAGAGTTTACTTTTAATAACATTACCCAGCCTAATCGGAATAAATTATTATGGCGTGATAAGTCAGTTGATGGTGTAAAAACGGGATATACAGAAAAAGCAGGTTATTGCATGGTTGCATCAGCAAAACGTGAAGAAATGCGCTTAATTTCTGTGGTGATGGGAACAGCCAGTGCAAATGCTAGGGCGAATGAAAGCCAAACCTTATTAAACTATGGCTTTCGTTTTTTTGAAACCCACCAATTATATAAAGCTCAGACTGCTTTAGCTGATGCACGAGTTTGGAAAGGGGATAGCAAACAATTGCCTATGGGCTTAAATGAAGATTTATATGTCACCATTCCAAGGCGCCATTACAATGATTTAAAAGCGGAAATTAATATAGATAAAAAAATTATGGCACCTGTTAAAAAGGGGGAAAGTTTTGGTTCTGTTAATGTTTCCCTTGCAGGTGAAGAGCTTGCAAGTAAACCTTTAGTTGCACTTAAAGCGGTTAATAAGGGTGGTTTTGTCGACCGGTTTTATGATGATGCGATGTTAATGCTGGAGTAACCGGATGAATGATTTAGTCGACAGTAAAGTTTATTTAAATGGAGAATATTTACCTTTATCGGAAGCCAAAGTCTCTGTGCTTGATCGTGGTTTTTTATTTGGTGATGGCGTTTATGAAGTGATCCCGGCTTATTTTGGTCGTTTATTTAGAATGCAAGATCATTTAGACAGGTTACAAGATAGTCTAACGAAAATTAGATTGCAACTGCCTTATGATTTTGAGCAGTGGATGGAAATATTAAGTCCATTATTAGATAAATCTAAAAATCAATCTATCTATTTGCAAATAACCCGAGGTGTTGCTGCCAAAAGAGACCATGCTTTCCCTAAAAATCCTATTCCTACAGTTTTTGCTATGTGCTCTGATATAAAACCTTTTGCAGGTGTTGAAGCCGGGGTTAAAGCCTTAACAATGGAAGATAGCCGCTGGGAAATGTGTAATGTTAAAGCAACCACTTTATTAGCCAATGTATTACTAAGGCAGCAAGCGGTAGAGCAAGGTTGCGCTGAAGCCATATTACATAGAAACGGTTATGTAACGGAAGGGGCTGCCAGTAATTTATTTGCAGTAATTGATGGCATATTAATGACACCTGAAAAAACGGCTGAGATTTTGCCAGGTATTACTCGAAAGGTTATTATAGAACTAGCACAAGCAAATGATTTTGAACTAAGCGAAGAGATTATTTCACTGGAAGCTTTACAGGCAGCTTCTGAAATTTGGATTACCAGTTCAACTCGAGAAATTATTCCTGTTATTGAGTTAGATAAAAAACCAGTTGGTGATGGAATACCGGGGCCCGTTTTTAATACAATGAATAAGTTATTTCAACAATATAAGCAATCTGTATGAGTGAAGAAGACACACTATTTGAATTTCCTTGCCAGTTTCCAATAAAGGCAATGGGAAAAAACATCGCAGAATTTGACAGTATTGTGGTGAGTATTGTGCGTAATCATGCCGGCGATATCTTGGAGGGTGCTGTTAAGGTAAAGTCGAGTAAGGGTGATAAATTTTTGTCCGTTACCGTCACGATAGAAGCACAAAGCAAGCAACAATTAGATGCTATTTATCAAGATTTAAATGATAGCCCTGCCGTAATAATGGTTTTATAGCCTGAGAATAACAGTGAATAATTTACCTTTGGTTGCTGTGAGTGCCTGTTTATTAGGTCATGCAGTCAGGTATGACGGTAAAGATAAATACACCTGTTTAATTGCCGAAGAATTAGAAAAATACTGTCGATTAATGCCTGTTTGTCCTGAGCTTGAAATTGGCTTAGGTGTACCTAGAAAAAAAATACAACTGACCCAAATTGGACAAACTATTCGAGTTTTAGAGCAAGAGAATCCAGCTATTGATTTGACCGAACAATTGAAAATATTTGCGACCCAATTTGCAGCGCAACATTCTTTAGCAGGTTTAGTATTACAAGACTGCTCGCCAAGTTGTGGACTCAATAATACTCAAGTCTACTCACCTAAAGGTGAGGTTGTTGGAGTAAGTAGTGGCTTGTTTGCAGCAACAATGCTTGAAATAGCACCTGATTTAGTTATGGTTCAAGCCAGTCAGTTAAACAATAAACAAGCTATTTCTTGGTTTGTTAAAGAACTCACTTAAAAAACCACATGACACTTAACAATTTCAGACTCCCTTATGATTGTAGAGCGGACTTTAACCCGTAATAGCCGATACAAATTATCTCTATAGCGGACTGAAGTCCGCTCTACAAAGTATTACTCGTAAAATCCTAAGGCTATGTCACCGTCAAGTGTGGATTTTGTTAGCTCTTAAGCCTTCTGCGGTCGCGGAGAAAAATAGCTCTTTTATGGGGTTTTATCCCACGGCCAACAATTAATATCCATAAACCAGAGTATCAAAAATGATGAATAAAACCATACTTCGACAGCCTAGAGAGGTTCACTAATGACGGTAGCCGTAAGGCGCTTAGGCCAACAAGACTACGCAACTGTCTGGCAACAAATGCAAGAATTTACCCTGCAACGGAATGCACAAACAAGTGATGAAATTTGGGTTGTTGAGCATTTGCCAGTTTATACTTTAGGTTTAAGTGGTAAGCGGGAACACTTACTTCAAATTGAAGATATTCCTGTTATAGAAACTGATCGAGGAGGTCAAGTTACTTATCATGCCCCTGGGCAATTAGTTGTTTATATTTTATTAGATATTAAACGCTTAAAAAAGGGTGTTAGGGAGCTTGTAACTATGCTTGAGCTAGCGATGATTAGTACTTTAGCTCAATATGGGATTAAAGCCATTGCAAAGCCTGAAGCCCCAGGTGTTTATGTGGATGGAAAGAAAATAGGTTCAGTTGGGTTAAGAGTTAAGAAGAGCTGTAGTTACCACGGACTTAGCTTTAATAATGATATGGACCTAAGCCCATTTAAGTCTATTAATACTTGCGGCTATCCCGACTTGGAAGTGACACAACTGGCTGACTTAAATGTTAAAATAAAAACTTATGAACTAGCTGTTCCTGTTGTTCATCAAATTTTACAAGCGATAAATTCATGAGCCTAAAAGCACCCTCAAGAGAAACCCCTGAAACCCACCAGCGTAATGCAGAAAAGTTGGCAAGGATACCGATAAAGGTTGAAGCAGCAGAAACTTTTTTGCGTAAGCCCGATTGGATCAGAGTTAAAATTTCTGCTAATAATGAAATTACCCGGATAAAAAAAGCCTTAAGGAAAAATAATTTACATACCGTTTGTGAAGAAGCGGCTTGTCCAAATTTAGGTGAATGTTTCAGTCATGGTACGGCTACTTTTATGATTATGGGGGATATTTGTACACGACGCTGTCCTTTTTGTGATGTAGCACATGGCAAACCAAAACCTTTAGACCAACAAGAGCCTTTGAATCTGGCACTTACTATAAAACAGATGGCTTTGAAATATGTGGTTATCACGTCAGTTGATAGAGATGACTTACGGGATGGTGGCGCGGGACATTTTTTAGACTGTATTAAAGCCATTAGAGAACACTCACCTACTACAAAAATTGAAGTGCTAGTGCCCGATTTTAGAGGGCGAATGGATAAAGCCATTGAAATATTAAAGCAACAACCCTGTGATGTGTTTAATCATAATTTAGAAACTGTTCCTCGCCTATACAAGCAGGCAAGGCCCGGAGCAAACTATCATGAATCTTTAACTTTATTGCAAAAATATAAACAGGCTTACCCAGAAGCTATGACTAAATCAGGGCTTATGTTAGGCTTAGGCGAGCAGGAAGATGAAGTTAAACAAGTGATGCAAGATTTACGCAAACATGGTTGTAGTATGCTGACCTTAGGGCAATATTTACAACCCAGTAAAGACCATCTTGCAGTAAAAGAATATGTGACACCCACTCAGTTTGACCGGTATGCAGAAATAGCGAAAGCATTAGGATTTAAAAATGTTGCTAGCGCACCTTTAGTAAGGTCATCGTACCATGCTGATTTGCAAGCAAAAGAGTTAATGTAAGGGGGGGCTTTATTTCTTTAGACACACTAAGGACTGAAAGTTTTATTAAACATAACTATCAGCAATTGGTTCAATCCCATCCGGCTATTTTGTTTGGCATTAGGCAGGTTACTAAACCTTGACTTTCGCGATCAATTTATCAATGGCTCAATTTCATCAACAGAATTTGCTGGAAAAAGTAGAGGATGCTTTAAGTCTAGCGCAATTGGAACCTCAGTTCCTAGAGCTTGAGCTGACCGAAAGTATGGCAATGAAAAATGCGAAGGAAGCTATTGAAATTACTCAGCATCTGGCTAAAACAGGGATTCAATTGTCGATAGATGATTTTGGTACAGGCTATTCCTCATTGTCTTATTTGCAACGTTTTGCTTTGAATAAGTTGAAAATTGACCAATCATTTACGGCTAAAATAGTGAGAAATCAGGGAGCTGAAAATATCGTTGATGCCATTATTAGTCTGGCAAAAAGTTTGAATTTAAAAACCATTGCAGAAGGTGTTGAAACTAAAGAGCAACTGGAGATGCTAAGGGCAAAAGACTGCGATCAGTTACAGGGCTACTATTTTGCCAAGCCATTACCGGCAAGTGAATTTGCAAGATTGTTGAAAACAGGGGTAAGTAAAGGTCTATATTAAGGAACGTGCATGAAACAACTTCCTGATTTCTAACTTGTCTTTTTGCTCCAGATGGAATGATCTCATTCGTTGCGTAGCTTGCTATGCGCCTCATGAGATCATTCCACCTGAAACAAAAATCCTACGTTATAATTTCGGGAAGTGATTCCATACACGATCCTAAGTAAAACAAGGAATTGAATTCAGAAAGGAATAAAACACCAAATTAGGGCAATACAATATATGTTCTGGAATCGTATAAAAAAAACAATAAAAAAAGAGACTCCGCTTATTAGCCATAAAGAAATTTATGCAAGTAATAGTGCTAGTCCTTTGGTGATAAAAAAAATACCAGTTGCTTTCCTGCAGACCCTTGTTCCTGTTGGTGATATGCCAGATTATGAGCTGCAACAGCTTGAACTGAAAGTCTCAACTCATGCTCCAGGACAGGTGATTTTTAAAATTAATGAGCAATCAAATTCATTACCTTATTTGCTCAAAGGGCAGTGTCATATTGAAACAGCTAATGGCTCTGGCTATTTAATTAATGGATCAACCTTTAAAGCACTTTATCCATTATCTAATAGTAAGCAATTCCAATGTACTATTATTGCAAAATCTGAGGTCAAGATTTTACACTTTCCTGCAAGTATTTTAAATTTAAGCAGTCAGCATATCCGAAACCCTCTACTTAACTCACAAGATATTCCTGAGAACCTAAAAAATAATGCTTTCTTTGATGCCTTTTGTCGTTATTTTAAGCAAGATAAGCTTATTATTCCTTGTCTTCCTGATGTAGCCCTTAAACTTAGGTCAGCTATTCAAAAAGATATAGGTATTCAAGAAGCCGTTAAAATAATAAACTTTGATTCAGTTATTTCTTCAAGACTTATTCAAATTGTTAATAGCCCTTTGTACCGAGCAGTAAACCCTATAACAAACTCTCATGATGCTGTGGCAAGGTTAGGATTAGCGACGACCAGAAACTTGGTGACAAGTATAAGCATACAAAATTTATTCAAAAGTAAAAATAAAGAAACTAAAGTTAAAGTTCATGCGCTTTGGAAGAAAAGTATTGAAGTTTCCAGTATTAGCTATACCTTGACAGTATTAACTAAAAAAATGAATCCTGATGAAGCATTGCTTGCAGGTTTAACGCATAATATTGGAGCTTTACCTATTTTAATTTTTGCAGATTCCTTGAATAGTGATAAATATACAGAGCAAGATTTAAACTTAACAATAATGGCTTTACAAGGCATTATCGGCTCATTAGTATTAAAAACTTGGGGGTTTCCTAATGATTTGCAGCAAATACCTAAAAATATTGAGAATTGGTATACGGATGAACAAGCAGAACTTAGTATTAGTGATATTGTGTTATTAGCAAAATTTCATAGCTATATGACGAGTAAACAAAGGCAACAATTACCGCCGATTTATACTTTGCCAGCATTCCAAAAACTCGGGAATAATGAGTTAACGCCCGATATGTCATTACAGACTTTGCAAAATGCAAAACAACAAATAGCGGAGGCAATGAGTCTATTTAGAACATAGTGGCTGGAATATTAGTGGCTTATCTTGTGGTTGCCAAGTGGGGTATTTTTCCATCACTAAAATAAACAGTTGTGATTGTAGTAGTTTGTTTAGCCATTGATTAAGTTTTTGGTATTTTGACTGCTGAAACCAATCATTATTTACATTGGCAAATTGGCGAATAAAAGGAAATATAGCTATATCTGCTAAACAACAGTTTTCAGCGCATAGAAATGGCTGTTTTGCTAATCTATTTTCTAACTCAATTAAAAAATACTCAGCTTTTTCTCGATAAAATTTTTCACTGTGCGCAGGATAACGATCCGCATATTTATAGCGGTCCAAATAATATTTAAAATCCCCATCATTCCATGTGATAAGTTGGTTTATATCGCTTGCCAAGTTAGGGATAAGCCAATGCTCAGGGTCATTGATGGATAGAGCCCAGTACATAATATCTAAGCTTTCATCAATAACAGTGTTATCGTTTAAAAGTAGGACTGGAACGGTTCCTTTAGGCGATATATCAAGTAGTGACAGAGGCTTATTGCGTAAAATAACCTCTCTAAGTTCCAAAGATATTAATGAACTGGCAATAGCTAGCCTTGCTCTCATTGCATAAGGGCATCTGCGGAAGCTATATAAAATTGGAAGACATTTGCTCATTGATAGTTAGCTTTCTGCTGCTTGAGGAGCAAGTTCTTCATCAACACCACAGTAACGATTTGCAGGTACAGCCATATCAATCAATTTAGGTTTGGCTAAGCTAAGGTTTGACATAATTTCAATAAACTGTTGTTTAGATTTTCCTGCGAGACGTGAATTTGTAGTTCGCTCTTGAATAATATTGCTAATCCAGCGACCTTTATAATCATGTCCTGGGTAGACAATGGTCTCATCTGGCAATGTAAATAATTTTTGGGTGATACTGTCGTATTGCTGTTCTACGTTACCTGCTTGAAAATCTGTACGCCCACAGCCATCTATTAATAGACTGTCACCAGTAAAAACTCTGTCTCTCCATAAAAAGGAAATACTTCCTGGCGTATGGCCGGGTGTTGTAAGCACTTTGATTTTCTCGGCTTGGCCAAACTCAAAAATATCATCATCTTGAATTTGAATGTCGGCACTAATTGCTCCACAAAGAGAGCTGACGGCAGTTTTTGCACCTAGTTTCTGTCTTAACAGGCCGCTTGCTGTTATGTGATCTGCATGAACATGGGTTTCAAGTGAGTATTTTAATGTCAGCGTATATGCTTTTAACAGCTCAAGATAAAGCTCAAGCTGAGTGTTAACGGGGTCGATAAAAACAGCCTCCTTTGTTGTTAAATCAGCAATAAGGTAGGTAAGGGTACTGCTTTCTTTATCTAATAATTGTTTAAATAACATTTTCTTACTCCGGTAGATGTCACGTACAATGTTTCTTTTGTTTATGTTTGACGTTGCAGCAATTTCATATTGCTAAAGAATAACAAACCCCATAGATGCTTGCTTACGCTGTGCTTCAGACTGATCTTTTCCCCATAACTTGGTCAAATGCAGGATGTTGATATTTGTGACAAAAATACCAATAAAAACACAGCCATTTACTGTAAAAGTATCTGTCTTTTTCAGAGGGACTTTTATTAATCAAAAGTTGTTTGAACCATTGGTTAATTTTGTCAGGAAGTTTAAGCATTGAGTGTTATCCATATCTAATAAGCATTACTTAAATGTATGTTCTTCCGATTAGTATTACAAGGTTTATAGAGGATTATTACATAT
>JAJRUF010000241.1 GCA_024277935.1 Gammaproteobacteria bacterium | reverse complement strand
CCCCTTGGGGACGCCATATTAAAACCAAACGCATTTTGTGTTTGGTTTTTTTTTGCTTGTCATTATATAAAGGAATAAAGCCCCTGTTTAGTCGTAAAAAGGTTTAAAATATTTATTGTATATTTTTCAAACTGACTGCCCTTTGAAATTCTTCAGGCTATTGCTGTTGTTTTATTAAATAACAAAGAAGTAAGAGGTTAAAATTATTATAATATTTGAGTCAATAAACTTTGGAAGTTAGATTTTAGCCTCATTTCCAAATGTTAGATATAAATATTGTTAGCTACTTAATATCCAAATTAAAATGGAAAAAATTGCAATCTTTGTTGATGTGCAAAATATTTATTACACCACTCGACAACAATTTAATCAGCAGTTTAATTATCGTGCTTTTTGGAACACAGCAACAGCCAATAAACAAGTTATTGTAGCTTATGCCTATGCCATTGACAGAGGTGATGTTAAACAGCGAAACTTCCAAAATGCACTTAAAAATATTGGCTTCCAGATCAAGTTAAAACCTTATATTCAACGTAAAGATGGATCGGCTAAAGGTGACTGGGATGTAGGTATTACTCTGGATGTCATTGAACTTGCTGCCACAGTAGATAAAATTATTTTATTATCAGGTGATGGGGATTTTGATTTATTGCTACAAAAAGCCAGAAAGGTCTACCAAACCAAAAGTGTTGTCTATGGCGTACATGCATTAACCGCACCCAGTTTAATTAATTCAGCTGATCAATTTATTACGATAAATAGAGAATTACTTATGTGATTTCTTATGCTCTTTTAAAAATATTCATTGGTTTTTATTAATCTGTGGATATATAGCCATGTTTATCAATGATCTTTATATGTCATCAATAAAATAATCAGAAAAATAATCAGTAATACAGGCCAAAAATAAGGAGCTAGCATTAAAGTAGCCAGCATAATGCTCCCTAAGACTGCAAAAAACATAAACATACTGACACCTAAAAAAGCAAAAAACATCAGTAGCCCAGTTAAGAATAAAGCAATTAATAAGGTTGGAATTGCAGCAAAACGTACTAAAGGTTCGGCAACCGGTTCACCGTTGATAACCAAACTAAATGGCCCTACTCCAGGGTGAAAGTAATAAATAAGTGCGGTAATAGCTACACCAATTAGCAGGATTTTTAAGATCAATGTAGTTTTTCGTTGTTGTGCCATATGATTAAGTCACCGGAACTAAAAAATAAATGCTTTAAATAAATACATAGCTAAGCGAAAGAATAAACAAAAATATTAGCCATATTGCCGCAACCATAACAGAACGGTTACGTGCTACTACAACTATATAAGTTGCTTTTAATAAATTATTACTCCCACTAGCCACTATAACAGCAGAAACAATAGCATTTTCAGTTACGCCAAACTTACCGGATAATAATGATAAAATAAAGGGATCAATATCTGTAAAACCAACAACTATTGATAAGAAATCTAGCCCTTTATCCCCATAATTTTGAATAACATATTGTGTGATAAATGCAAAAAAGATAAACATAGAAGCAAACAAAATTGCTGTAGTAAGTTCTAAAGGATGTTGGTTTGTATCACTTGTAGGTATTGTGGGTGTTCTTCGGTCCCAAAAGTTTAAACTAATTGCAACTAGACAAGAAAGTAGAATGGCTATCGTAAATGGAAACAACAATTCTTTTCCAGCAACCCCATCCATAAAGAAAATAATACCCAACAATCTGAGGTACATCATTGCCGTGGCCAGAACTAAAGCTGAGGATACTTGGCTACGATCATTTTTCATAAGTTGAGCGCGGCGGCTTATAACGACTGATATTGCTGTACTGGAATAAAGTCCACCTAATACTCCAGTCAGTAATAAGCCTCTCGTTTTGAAAAAATATATTTGGGCAAGATAACTAAAATAAGAAAAACCAGAAACCACAATAACAGCTAACCAAACTTTATAATACGTTATTGGTAATGTGCTTGCCAACTGCTTGTCTGGTAATAATGGTAAAATAACACCTGACAAAATTAAAAATTTAGCTAATGTAACAATTTCGTTATTATTGATTGATTCAGAAAATTTTTTAATACGAGGCTTTTCGCCTAGTAATAAAATTAAAACCACCACAATTAAAATTAGAAACCAGCTAGGAAAATGTATGGCAATGGGGCCAAGAGAGAAAACCAGTAGTGTTAATATTATTTCAAGTAGTGAATAATGTTTTTCAGCAGACTGATACCAGTAATAAATCAATAATAAAGCACCGAGTATTCCCATACCCATAGCAAAAAATAAGCCATCATTATTAAGCTGGAATAAAACAAGGCCGAGTAAGCTAATTAAAACAAAGGTTCGGGTACTTCCAAAACCGTATTGAAATTGATTGACTCGTAGGTAACTATGAAACTCTAGCCCAACGATAAAAGCAAAACCAATCGTGATGATAAGTTGAAAAAGGATAGGAGGGATAAATTCAATCATAATTGTTTAATACAAATAATATGTTAGTCTTAGTATACGTGACATAGGCAGATATATTTCAGTTTAAGCTTTAGGTAGATTGAATTAGTGATAGAACCAAACATACTTCCATATTGTTAACCCAACCTTGTTCAGCCATATTTTGTGCTTGCTTCCAAAGCTAGTCGAGTATATTAGTTTCTATATGCGTTGACATGTAGCAGACCTCTCTATGAAATATGAGGCAATAAAATGAATAGGTATTAAGTGATTATAACTAGATTTTTTGCTTTTAATAAGTCAAACTCAAAGGGTCACCATTTCACCATAAATAATTATTGGGAATTAGCCGTGCAATATTACAATGCTGGATAACGCAATCAAAAAAGCATCAATTAGAAATATCAGATAACCTTTTATCAGCGATAATGAGAGCACAAGAAAAAAGACCAGAAGACTGGCGTTTCCGTGGGGATAAACCGGACTCACTCAGACGCGCAGATAGAACAGATTAGGTGTTCCCCACATCCGTGGGATGTCCCACGATCAAGTATTATAGTTAACTATACCTTTTGCTTGAATGTAAAATATAACTCTCAAAAAACAGATAAAATGGCTAAACAAAGAAAACCAAGGTTTACGACTAATAAATTGGCAGAGCTTGAGAGTGTTGTTTCTTTTCACCCTAAAAATATGAATACATTTTATGCCTGGGATGGTGATATTTTAGTGTTAAATATCTTAGGGACACCTAGTGCAAAAAGGGATGTTATTGGGAAACCAAAGGGTAATCAGTTGAAAATTAGTGTAACCGCTGCCCCTGTTGGCGGTCGTGCGACTGATTATATGGTAAAGTGGCTTGCCAAAGAGTTTGGTGTTAATAAAAGTGATATTGAGGTTGTGTTTGGCAGGATGAATATTAATAAGCAACTGAGAATTAAAAACCCTAAAAACTTGCCCAAAGTGATTGAAAAACAGGAAAATAAAAAGTGAATGCTGCGGAGTTAGATTTTTTATTTTTGGTTTATAGCAACATAAATTATCGTATGTAAGTTAAATATCCTTGCGGGTGAAAAATGAAATACATTATAAGAAAATTAAGTGAAGATTTTATTTTTGATGAAATTGAACGTGTGAGAATGCAGTTTGTTGATGGCCTTACTTATACACTGGAAAGTGCTAAAATTTCATTCGACAAAAATGCGAGCGACCCTTTAGATATTTATATTAGATATGATTTTCAACAAAAAGAGGGGAAGGATGTTGTTTATGGCTTTAACTTAGGTGAAGAAATTGCTAAGAGTTTTAAGCTTGAAACAACTAGCTATCATTCATCACAACAGTTGTTATCTATTAGTAAAAGTCTTAGAGATTTAGCAGATGAAATTGATAAGCGATATGATGCTGAACCAGCTAAAACGTTAGCAGATATTGAAGAGAAACAGAGTAAAAAAGCAACTGAGTTTGCGGAAAATATTAATAAGTCTTACCGTGAAGTATTAAAAGAAGCTAAAGAAAAAGATGAAGCACTACAAAAAGAACGTTCATTAGTGGGTGTAACGAGCTCTTTATTGCACAACACCATTAAAGGTGTTTTTAAAAATCTTTAATGTTTTACAGTGCTATTGGATATGGGATTAAGTGTGGAGAAGCCCTTTCTTGATAGAGAGGGCTTAAGATCTGAAAATATCAAAGAATTAGAAAAAACCTAATGGGTTAATATCATAGCTAACCAGCATATTTTTAGTTTGCTGGTAATGATCTAACATCATTTTATGGGTTTCACGTCCTACACCTGATTTTTTATAACCACCGAATGCCGCATGAGCAGGGTAGTGGTGGTAACAGTTTGTCCAAACTCGTCCAGCTTGGATTCCTCTACCCATACGGTAAGCTCGGTTCATATCACGCGTCCAAAGACCGGCACCTAAACCAAACTCAGTATCATTAGCAATTTCCAATGCTTCAGCCTCATCTTTAAAGGTCGTTGCTGAAATAACGGGGCCAAAGATTTCTTCCTGAAAAACACGCATTTTATTATGGCCTTTCAATATAGTCGGTTGAATGTAATAACCCTCACCGAATTCACCAGCTAGCGACTCAACTTCACCCCCTATTAATACCTCAGCACCTTCGGCTTTACCTATTGAAACGTATTCCATGATTTTATCAAACTGTTGTTTTGAGGCTTGTGCACCCACCATGGTTTCAGTATCTAATGGATTGCCACGTTTAATTAGACTCGAACGTTCAATCACTTTTGCCATAAATTCATCGTAGATTGATTCTTGTATTAATAATCTTGAGGGGCAAGTACACACTTCACCTTGGTTGAAAAAGGCAAGCACAGCCCCTTCTACGCATTTACTAATAAATTCTTCTTCCTGCTCCATAATATCTGCAAAGAAAATATTAGGGGATTTACCGCCTAACTCAACGGTTGATGGAATAATATTATCTGCCGCACATTTCATAATTTGCGAGCCGACGGGGGTTGAGCCTGTAAAAGCAATTTTAGCAATACGTGTACTACTGGCTAAAGCTTGCCCCGCTTCTTTACCGTAACCGTTAACTACGTTTAAAACGCCTGCGGGTAATAAATCTCCAATTACTTCCATCAATACCAAAATTGATGCCGGTGTTTGTTCCGCTGGTTTCATTACAATACAGTTACCTGCTGCCAAGGCAGGGGCTATTTTCCAGCAAGCCATTAATAAAGGGAAGTTCCAAGGGATAATCTGACCGACTACACCTAATGGTTCATGAAAGTGATAGGCCACCGTATTTTCATCAATCTCGCCAA
Organism: Gammaproteobacteria bacterium; assembly: GCA_024277935.1. Lineage (GTDB taxonomy): Bacteria > Pseudomonadota > Gammaproteobacteria > Methylococcales > Methylomonadaceae > QPIN01. Next base: position 1,015 of record JAJRUF010000241.1, on the reverse strand, counting down.
TAGAACCTTCTTGTGCCCGAATACAGCCAGCAAAATAACGGAAATGGTCGGCAGATAAGGGTATGTCAGCGGCTAAAGTCTCTCGAACAGCTTTACCGTTATCCCAAGTTTCTGCAACGGCTAATTTTTCCAAATTTTCTTCGATTCGGTCAGCAATTTTCAATAAGATATTAGATCTTTCTGTAACAGAAGTTTTCCCCCAAGCATCTTTTGCCGCATGAGCAGCATCTAATGCTAGATCAACATCTTTAAACGTTGAACGAGGGATTTCACAAAAAACTTTGCCATTAACAGGGCTTATATTTTTAAAGTATTCACCATCAACAGGTTTAACCCAATTGCCGCCAATGAAATTTTCATAACGGGGTTTAAAGTCAACTTTACTGTCTGGCTGGTTAGGTGCTGCATAAATCATGATTAACTCCAATAGGGTTGAGGGTTATGTTTGTAAAAATATTTTAAAGTAGAGTAACTGACAAGTTGCGTTAATACATTATGTATAAGTAGTTTGGACAAAAGTACAACTATAAACCTAAAAATGCTTTAATTTAACTATAAATCCAAGTATCTTTCATTTTACCCCTAAACTAGACTACACTTTTTAGTATGAGAAAATAAGTACTTCATTGTAGGATGTGCTGAGGAACGAAGCGCATCAGCTAAACTTCGTTATGAAAGCCATGTTTATCTCTAGGTTCACAGATGATTCGGGTGAAATCCCCTCGGCGTTGATACTTCATCCATAAGGAACCAAATCCATAGTATTTCTGACCGTCAGTTCCTGATTCATCACAGGCCACATGCCAAATTAGTTTTCCTTGTGTTATTAGCGTTACAGTCCTTATAAAACCAACCATAAAAGTGTAACAGTTCAAAATTAAATGGCTCTTTTGAAAAATGAGTGGGTAAATTATAATCTACTGAACCTATAAGCTACCCTCACCATTTTTTTATGATAACAGAATTATTTCAACAAGCTCTCCATATTAATGCCCCATGGTTCATCAAATCGGTT
>JAJRUF010000240.1 GCA_024277935.1 Gammaproteobacteria bacterium | reverse complement strand
TCATCGTACTCAATACTCTGCTCTATAGCACCCATGAGCTTCCATTCACCAGCAACAGCTAGACGCATGTTGATACTCCATAGCAAGCAGGCAAGTAAAACCACTCCATATTTAGACATATCAGTAAAGGTAACATCAAGGAACAATTATGGTATCTTCACTTTGTAATAAGATATTTGTGTCTAGGTTCTCTCCATCTTCAATATCATCATATTCAAAAGGGATTGAAATAGACTTACCATCAGCAGTTTCTCGTAAAATACGAATATTATTTCTTGATGCATAGGGGGTTAAGCCCCCAGCCATACTAAGCGCTTGCATAACCTTTAAATTCTTTGTCATCATGTAAGGTCCAGGTCTGACTACTTCACCAATAACATAGATTTCATTCCCTTCCACAGTAAGAAGCGAAACCAGAACTTCTGGGCCTTGGATATATTCTTCGAGCTGTTCTTGTAAAAGTATTTGCAATTCTTCTATCGTTTTTCCAGCAACGGAAATAATACCCACTATCGGAAAGCTAATAGTCCCATCAGGCAACACCAATACATCGGCATTCAAGTCTTCTTCTTTCCAAACTGTAATTTTTAATTTATCTCCTTTGTTTATCTGATAACCACTATCAGCGGCCAATGCTGGATTAATAGCAAGATGACATAAAAGTAGCAAAGTCACCACCCCGTAACGAACTACAGAAATGGCAGAAAACAAAAATATCAAGACTAACTTTAAGACTGTAAACAATTGCAAATTCCTAACTATTACAAACCAACAACAGAACCAAACTAATTTTTTGGCAATATATTCCCTCCTAAATTAGTAGCTGACTCATTAGCAACCAAAAGAACTTTATAAACAAGCACTATATATGCCAAAAACTTATATTGTTGTTTTTATTGTATTAGTTCATTAAAAATCCACCTTATACATACTATAAATAAGTGATATGCCACACTATGTGTCATATCACTCAATTTTCATATCGAATGTAAAAATCGGCCATTTATGCTCGCCTACCAATATAAGGCTTGTGAGGCATGGATAACAGAGAGAATAGTCGAAATAACCATCAATTAAAGTGGTGTCCAAGTCAACCCAAACTTCCAAATTCTTACGGTAGATGTAATTGTGGATTTGTCTGTGAAGAAGTTAAAATAGATGAGCACTAGCTATTTGTAGAAAAGAAATCCAACCATCGCTGGATTTGGTATGTAGTTAAACATCAAATAGGTAAAAGTATTACACAATAGATTGAACGAAAAAACTTGAACTTGAGATCATGAATTAAACGGCTGACACGGAAAACTATTTGTTTTTCAAAACCTGAAAAAATGCATGATATTGTGATAGGTTTGGTGTGGATATTTATGCAAAACTACAATTTCGACTCACTACCATTATTTCATACCTACTTCGGGGGGGATATGTAGCGCTCTATTACCTATGGTTAATGCAGCCTCATGTAAAGTTTCTGAAATAGAGGGATGCGCATGTATCGTTCTGGCCAGGTCTTCTGCACTGGCGGAAAACTCCATGGCTAATACTGCTTCTGCAATAAGTTCTGATGCATGACTTCCTATTATATGAACACCTAAAATTATATCTGTTTCAGCATGTGTGATAATTTTAACCAAACCTTCTGTTTTACCTGAAGCATGTGCACGAGCAGACGATGTAAAAGGTGATATGCCCGTTTTATAGCTTTCTCCTATTGCTTTTAAGGCTTGTTCAGTTTGTCCTACCCAGGCTATTTCAGGTGATGTGTAGATTACACTAGGGATAGTGTCATAATTAATAGGGTGACTTTTTTCAGCAATTAGCTCAGCGACAAAAATACCTTCTTCCAGACCTTTATGCGCTAACATTGGGCCTAAGGCCGTTAGGTCACCAATAGCATAAACACCGGGTAATGTTGTACAGCAGTTTTTATCAACGTGAACAAAACCATTTTCATCTAGAATCAAGTCCACTTCCTCTGCAGCTAAACTTTCAGTATTAGGTTCTCGCCCTGGTGCTACGATAAGTTTATCTAGATGAAGGGTATGGGTGCCGTCACTATCTTGATATTCAAGAATAACTTTTTTAGACCCTTTTTTGGCAGAGGTTACTCTTGCCCCTAAGCGAATATCTAACCCTTGTTGGGTGAAAATATGATGCGCTTCATGGGATATTTGTTGGTCTGTTGTGGGTAAGAATGTTTCTTGTGCCTCAAGTAAGATAACATCGGAACCTAAGCGATTCCATATTCCCGCAAGTTCGAGTCCAATAATACCCGCGCCAATAATACCTAGTCTTTTTGGTATATTTGTTAAGTTTAAGGCTTGGCTTGAATCAATAATTGATTCATTGTCAATGGAGGCGCAAGGTAATATGGTTGAATGTGAGCCTGTCGCTAAAATAATATGATTGGCATTTAAAGTGTATTGTTCAGAATCTTTTTTTGTAATAACCTCAACATTTCCTGGAGCTATTAATTTACCTTGGCCATGAATACAATTAATATTATTTTTAACAAATAACTCAGTAATTTGGTGGTTTAAAGCAGCAATAATTGAATCTTTACGCTTAATCATTTGAGACAAGTCGATGGCTAAATTGTCAATATGAATACCATGAGCAGAAATATCACTATTTAAAAGGTGGTATATCTTTGAAGATTCCAATAAGGCCATTGAAGAAATACATCCAGCATTGACAAACGTACCCCCCGGACATGCTTGGTTGTTTGCATCACTCCAGTTATCAACGCAAGCAGTTTTAAGCCCTAATTGGGCGCAACGAATGGCGGCAACATAACCTGCAGGGCCTGCACCAATAACGATAACATCATAAAGGGAAGTTGCAGGGGAGCGAGATGTCATAATATGGCCTATATATTAAGGAGAAGATGAGCAGGAGATTCCAAGCACTCTTTAACCGTCACTAGAAATTGTACGGCTTCTTTACCATCGACTAAACGGTGGTCATAGGATAAAGCTAAATACATAATGGGACGAATTACAATTTCTCCATTTTCAACCACTGCACGTTCTCGAATAGCATGCATACCTAAAATAGCACACTGAGGTGGATTTAAGATGGGTGTTGAAAGCATGGAACCAAAAATACCACCATTAGTGATAGTAAATGTACCGCCTGTTAGGTCTTCGTAATTAAGCGAACCATCTTTGGCTTTTGAGCCATAATCAAAAATACTTTTTTCTATCCCTGCAAAATCAAGTTGGTCAGCATCTTTTATAACAGGAACAATAAGGCCACGCTCTGTGGATACGGCAATTCCCATATCATAATATCCATGATAAATAATATCATTTCCATCAATCGAGGCGTTGATGGCTGGATATTTCTTAAGTGCTTCTATTGATGCTTTAATAAAAAAAGACATAAAGCCCAGTTTTATTTCATGTTTTTGTAAAAACCGGTCTTTATATTGGTTTCTTAAATTGATCACACTTTGCATATTAACTTCGTTAAAAGTTGTTAACATGGCTGCATTTTGTTGTGCCTGTAATAAACGCTCGGCAACTTTTGCACGTAAGCGTGTCATAGGTACACGCTGTTCAGGGCGAAAGTTGGATGAAACAACAGGGCTAGAAATAGACATGTTTTGAGGTTTTATTTAAGCTGCCTTTTCCTGAGTTACGTGAGTTTCTTGTTTCTGCTGCTTATCAATATATTCTTGTACATCAGATTTTGTTAAGCGCCCTTTTTTACCAGAGCCATGAAGCTCATGAGGATCAATATTATTTTCTTGTAATATTCGTCTAACGGCAGGGCTTAAAGGCATATCTTCAGTAGCAGCATGATCTGATTTTTCAGGATTATCTTCATCAGCTGTTTCTTGTTCAAGTGCTTTTATTTCTAATTTAGCCAATACGTCTCCAGCAACAACAATGGCTCCGTCTTGCTGAAACACTTCAGTCAGAATACCTGATTCAGGTGATGGAACTTCAAGAACAATTTTATCTGTCTCTAAATCGACCAGGTTTTCATCTTTGTTTACAAAATCACCTGGTTTTTTATGCCAAGTAGCAAGGGTTGCATCAGAAACAGATTCGGGTAAGCTGGGGACCAGAATTTCTAAACTCATGTTAAATTTCCTTCGTTAGCGTCATAAAGTGCGGCTTTAATAACTGCTTTTTGTTGTTCAATATGGACAATATAATTTCCTACTGCGGGGGCTGCTGAAGCCGCTCTTCCTGCATAAAATATAGTAATGTCCTTATCAATATTATTATAAAAATGATGTTTTGATTGATACCAGGCACCTTGGTTTTTAGGTTCTTCCTGACACCAGATAATATGTTCTACTTTAGGATATTTATTAATTTCTAATTTAAAGTGATCATTAGGGAAAGGGTAAAGTTGTTCAATACGAATAATGGCAACATGCTTTAGTTCATCAGCTCTACGAGCTTCTAGCAAATCATAATAAACCTTTCCTGAACACATCACTAAGCGAGTAACCTGTTTAGGGTTAATCTTATCTTGCTCTGAAATAATAGGAAAAAACGCACCATCAGACAGGTCTTCTAAGGACGAAACTGCTAACTTATGCCTTAATAAGCTTTTGGGGCTCATCACAATAAGTGGTTTTCGGTAAGGTCTTAATAACTGTCGCCTGAGTAAGTGAAATATTTGAGCTGGGGTTGTTGGCACACAGACCTGAATATTATGGTCTGCACAAAGCTGTAAATAACGCTCTAGTCGAGCAGATGAATGTTCGGGGCCTTGCCCTTCAAATCCATGAGGTAAAAGCATAACTAAACCGCTTAGCCGCCCCCATTTGGTTTCAGCTGAACTTATAAATTGGTCAATCACAACTTGAGCACCATTAGCAAAGTCACCAAACTGGGCTTCCCAGATAACTAATTTTTCAGGTTCGGTTGAGCTATAACCAAATTCAAAGCCTAAAACACCTGCTTCCGAAAGCAGTGAGTCAAAGATCTGTGCTCGACCTTGATTTTCAGACAGGTGTTGAACTGGAAAATAAGTATCTCCATTTAATTGATTATGGACTGCAATATGGCGATGAGAAAAAGTTCCTCTCCCAATATCTTGTCCAACTAACCTGATATTTTTACCTTTAATAACCAGGCTTGCATAGGCCATATTTTCAGCAAACCCCCAGTCGATAGGTAGCGCACCGGCAGACATTTTTGCTCTATTTTCCATCACTTTTGCAACACGAGGATGCAACTCAAATTCAGTGGGAAGTTGTAGCAGTTTTTCATTGCATAAACGAATATCTTCCAATGATATGCTTGTATCACAGTGTATGTTCCAGTCCTGGTTGTAGAATTTGTTCCATTGGTCTGAATAAAAGTAGCTGGTGTTGCTTAATATAGGGCGGGAGACAGGATTACCTTCATCTAATAGTTGTTGGTAATCTGCTACCATTTGTGATGCTGTTTGTTCAGTAATAGTGCCTTCAGACACTAATTTTTGCGCATAGAGCTCTCGTACCGAAGGTAAGCTGCGAATGATCTTGTACATCATAGGTTGTGTTGTAGCTGGCTCATCAGCTTCGTTGTGACCCAGGCGGCGATAACAGATAAGATCAATAAAGACATCCTTATTAAATTTCATGCGAAATTCTAAAGCCATTTGAGTCACAAACATAACGGCTTCTGGATCATCACCATTAACATGAAAAACAGGGGCGTGAACCATGGTGGCAACATCAGTACAATATTGTGTTGAACGTGCATCAAAAGGGTTACTGGTAGTGAAACCAATTTGGTTATTGATGACAATATGTATTGTCCCACCCGTAGAAAATGCACGCGTTTCAGACATATTAAGGGTTTCCATTACAATACCCTGGCCAGCAAAAGCGGCATCCCCATGAATTAAAATAGGGATAATGGTATCAATGCTGCCTTTGCCTTGGCGGTCTTGGCGGGCTTTAACAGAGCCTTCAACAACAGGGTTAATAATTTCAAGGTGAGATGGGTTAAAGGCAAGCGTTAGGTGAACAGGGTTTCCTTTTGTTGCTATATTGGATGAAAACCCCATATGATATTTAACATCTCCAGTAATAACGCCAGGTGATGAAGTATGCGTCCCTTCAAATTCACCAAAGAGTGTAGCAGGACTTTTACCCAAAATATTAATAAGAACATTTAGGCGTCCTCTATGCGCCATACCAATTACAATTTCTTTAACGTTTATTTCACCTGATTTTTGTACTAATTCATCTAGTATCGGAATTAAACACTCACTACCTTCTAAGGAAAAACGTTTTTGTCCAACATACTTGCGGTGTAAATACTTTTCAATACCTTCGGCAGCTGTTAATCGTTTTAATATAGATTCTTTTTTTTCAGCTGAATGAATAGATAACGGGTGTTTACTGCTTTCTAATTTATTTTTAATCCAGCGTTTGGTTTCTGAATTAACAATGTGCATATATTCGGTGCCAATACTGCCACAGTAGATTCTTTTAAGTTCGGCAATAATTTTTCGCAAGGGTAGCTTATCAACTCCTGTCAGTGAACCCGTATCAAATATGGTATCCATATCAGGTTCAGACAAACCATAAAAGGCCGGCTCAAGGTCTGGAGGAATAACATCCTGTTTGCCTAATGGGTTGTTTGCAGCAATTTGATGGCCTCTAACTCTATATTGATTTATTAATCTGGCAACAGAAGATTGTTTTTTGACACTTTCTTCTGTAAATCCTTGAAGTTTTGCAAGCCTGCCTTGAGTGGAAATGGCTAGTTTTTTAAATCTATCAACAATAGGGCTGTGGGCTACCTCATGGTTTGCTTGCTTATGTAAAGTATCAAATTTATCGCGCCAACTTTGAGTGATTGAATCAGGGTTTTCAAGGTATTGTTCATATAAATCTTCAATAAAAACAGCATTACTTCCATAAAGAGCAGATGATTCTTGAAATAGTTTTAGCAGGTTGCTCATGTTGTTTCCAATATTTCCTTGGTTATGGGTAGTATACTTCGCAGAGTAAAGGTACAGAGTATATAGTATGGCTAAAGTGGTATATTAACAAATGAAAAATATAGTTGAAGCAAAAAAGATGGCTAGCTTAAAGCCTAGGAACCTCTTTATTTTTTGGGAAAACTGCTTGCAATAATAATTAACTTAATAAATTTAAGAGTAAGAGTAATGGAAGAAAGCAAAAACACGCTACGTGTTAAAGTTAAATATCAAGGTTTGAAACAACCCAATAAGAAACCCACCGAAACTCAAATGGTGACACAGTGGCATGTGGGAAGAATAATAGCTGTTATTATATTGTTATTTTTAATAGGACTAACTATTTATTTTTTAAATAGAGGTTCTTCTCAGCCTATTATTACCCCAGTAGTTAATACAAAAACAGTAAAAAATATATTGGCGGAAAAAACAATAAAACAAGTTGAGAAATTTTCTGAACCTTTTCATTCTGTTGTTACTCAAACAGTAGCGAGCAATATTGTTAAACCATCTGCCAATGTTATTAATAAGGAAGTAGAAGCTCTATTACATAAAGAAACCAAAGTATTATTTAATAGGTCAGTCACAAGGGCTTTATTAGCAAAGGGAATATACCATAAAGAACCTGTTGGTAATATAGAACGTCCTCTTATGCTAAATAAAACAGAGGCAAAGAGTGTGTTTTATTTTACTGAAATAATTGATATGAAAGGAAAGTATTTATATCATCAGTGGTTAAGAAATAACAAAGAAGTTTATAAAAGGAAAATAAATATATTAGGTAATAGGTGGCGAGCATCAACAAGCAAGTTAATACCTTATTCAAAAGCGGGTGACTGGACTGTTAGACTAGTAAATAAGCAGGGTGTTATTTTAAATGAAATAAAGTTTAAAGCGATTAAATAGCTTTATTATTTATACGGGTGATATAATTTTTATTTATTCTTAAATAAGCCGTTGTTTATAAATTGTATAGCGTACTTTAGTCTGCAGTAGAGATAATTTTATATATTATTGCGAACTAAAACCCACCCTACCAATTTTTGTTTTATTTTATTTATATAAGTTATTGAGGTTAATATGTCTGAATATAACAACCTTTCAGAAAGTGAGTTACAAGCTGTTATTTTAAATGCGGAAAATGCGTTAAAAGAAAAGCAAAGCCAAAAACGTAAAGAAGTGCTTGCACAAATTAAAGAGTTGGCAGCATCAATAGGTGTTACAGTTGTCATCAATGAAGAAGCTGGGGGAACAGTTAAACCCGTTAAAAAAGTAGCCGCTAAATACCGTAATCCGGATGATTATTCTCAAACATGGACGGGCAGAGGTATATCACCAAAATGGATGCAAGCTTTGGTCGCTGAAGGACGAGATAAGTCTGAATTTTTAATCTAACTATATTTTATTGAGTGAATATTAATGACAATTTCTGTACAGGTTTTTGAAACGATAGTGCGTGAGGCAGGTTCTATTGCGATGGGCTATTTTAAAAATTTAAATAACGTAGGTGTTATTAAAAAAAGTCCTAGAGATTTAGTAACTGATGCAGATGTTGCTGTAGAGGAATATTTAAAACAAGCCTTAAATAAAGCTTACCCAGAATACGGTTTCTGGGGAGAGGAAGGTGGTCAGGCAGATAATCAAACGAATCGGTGGATTGTTGATCCTATTGACGGCACACACTCTTTTGCTAAAGGGCAATATTTTTGGTCGATTAGTGTCGCCTTGGAAATTGCAGGTGAGCTAGTTGCAGGTTCAGTTTATGCCCCAGCTTTAGATGATTTATACCTTGCTATAAAAGGACAGGGAGCGACAAAAAATGGTAAGGCTATTTCAGTATCAGCAGAAACAAGTTTGGCTGATTCTATGGTGGCTACTGGTTTTGCTTGCTTGCGCTCTTATTTAGTTGAAAATAACCTGAAACGTTTTTGCCGAATTGCAGAAAATACTACTGGACAACGCAGGTTTGGTTCTGCTGCAATGGATTTATGTTTGGTTGCTGATGGGCAAGTGGATGCTTTTTGGGAGCAAGAACTGAATTTATATGATGTTGCCGCAGGTGCTTTGATAGCAAAAGAAGCAGGTGGTACGGTGACTGATTTTAAAGGTAATGATGGGGTTTATCCAAAACAAATATTGGTGACCAATGGAAAAATATTTAAAGAGTTGCTTGCTTTGATGTAGACACTATGTCCTGAATATAAAAGCTGGCGGATGGTCACCAGCCTTTATAGTTTGTCGCTACTATTTAACTATTAGCCAAAATTACGCCGGCGTATAAATAAGCCAATAACTCCTGATGCAAATAATATGAATGAGGGAGGGACAGGGACAGCACTCGGAATAAATTGAGAAATAGCTGTTTGTGATATATTTACCGTAGCCCCAGGGTCGGAAAATTTCAGTCCTGTGACAAATGAAAATGGATCATTTGGGTCAAGAAGAGCATCTGTTTCAATGCCTAAAATTCTGAATAAGCTCAACCCTTCTTGGCCAAAAGTATAAGCAACGCCTCCAGTTAGATTGATTCCACTATCAATAAAGTCACCTAAAGCTTGATCAAACAGCCATAAGTCATATAGATTGTCTCCAATATTTTCTGGTAAGAGGACGCTAGTAAATGTTGAGCCTGATGTTATTTCATAATCATAGCCAATAGCAATATCAGGGTCGATAAAGGTAAAGTCACCACTAGTGCTTGTTTCAAAAGTAAATTCAAAGCCACTCTGTGGTGATGAGGTCACGGTAGGAAGAAGAGGTGTGTTCGGTGTTAAGCCATCCGCAATAAGGGATAGACTATTGAGTGAATAATCTATTCCTATATCTGATGTAATATTAGCTCCTGCAAGAAAATCTTCTATTTGTTGGCGCTTATCTTGGGCTGCTCCTGGGTTGTTTGTAACTAGGTCTCCTGCTGGACCATAAGTGAAATCAATATTTGATACATGGAGATTAACAGGTTCATAATTTGCATTACTACTAAAACCCAGGGTAAAAGTGTTATAGTTTGTAGTAGCTAATTTAGGTAAGGTATTAGGCAAGGAACCATCAGTTGGCAGTTCTTTTGTACCTTTATATGATAATCCTAAATACATTGAATTTGCTTTAAGGTTAAATTCTGGTGCAATAATTTGGCCTTGTGGAACTGAGTTTATTTCCAGGTCAAATGAATTAATACCACTAAAGATGGTGGGAAACCGAGAAGTTAAACTTTCAGTAAAAAAATTGTTGTTCGTATCAGTTGCTGACACTTTTATAAAGTAACTCCCATTAGCTGAGCAGAACATTTGGCCAAAACAATTAGTTACAGTGCTTGTTAAGTTAATGCCTGGCGTTATTCCAAAACCCCGAGTAGAAAAAGACTGTCTACCAGATATAGGATGGCTGAAGCTATAGATTCTTGTTTCACGGAAGGAATTACTATTATTACTAGAAATCTGCTGGTTTATACCTGACCCATTATTAAGGGTAACTGAAAAAGGGCTTGATTGGCTGTTATAAAATGTATCATTAACTGTTCCGATGACAGTTGAGTGGGTAATGGGCGCATTAGTATTGTAAGCAAACTTACCTGAAATAGAGGAGTTTGCCATCACAAAATTGGCTGCTGGATCTTGGTTTGAGATAAAGGGGCGTAAATCAATAAAAGGTTCTGCCCCATCCCTTGTTAGTGTTAAGTTCCAATTGCTTGAAATAAAGTCAGCATTAAATGAATAGAACCTTTCTAAAGCTTGAGTATTAAAGCTATTGATTGTTAAAACAAAAAAAATCCCAGTTTTTAATTTAATTTTTATGTTTCTCATTTTCATTTAAAATTATTTGTATTTGAAAAAAGGGAGCTTTTACCCTCCCATTTTTAATTTAAAAATAATAATTTAAGCCTTGGCAAGCTCAGCACGCATATCATCAATTACTTTTTTGTAGTCTGGTTGGCCGAAAATTGCAGAACCTGCAACAAACATATCTGCACCTGCCGCTTTAATTTCACGGATATTGTCTACTTTAACGCCGCCATCAACTTCTAAACGAATGTCAAAGCCACTGTCGTCAATCATTTTTCTAGCTTGAGCAAGTTTACCTAAAGTAGATGGGATGAATGATTGTCCACCAAAGCCAGGGTTAACAGACATTAATAAGATGATATCTACTTTGTCCATTACGTAGTCTAAGTAGCTTAGAGAAGTTCCTGGGTTAAAAACCAAACCAGATTTACAGCCTAAGTCACGAACCATTTGTAATGACCGGTCCAAATGAGTTGATGCTTCTGGGTGAAAAGTAATCATGCTTGCGCCGGCTTTAGCAAAATCAGGAATGATTCTGTCTACTGGCTCAACCATTAAATGAACATCAATAGGTGCTGTAACACCGTGCTTTCTTAATGCGTCACAAACTAATGGTCCAATGGTCAGGTTGGGTACAAAGTGGTTGTCCATAACATCAAAATGAACAACATCAGCACCCGAAGCTAAAACGTTGTCAACTTCTTCGCCTAATTTAGCGAAATCTGCAGAAAGGATGGAAGGAGCTATCCAGTTATCTGTCATTGTTTAATCCTCTTTGTTTAAAAGCGTTCATTATAACTTGTTTTTTAGCTAGGGGCGTTTCTATGCAGAAGTTTTTCTAGGTTTTAAGGCAATACAACTTGTAGGATGGTGTAAAATAGTCCAGATAATAAAGTATTTTAATAGATAATATAGAGAAACAATGAAGAATTATAAAGTTGCAGTTTTAGCAGGTGATGGAATTGGCCCTGAAATTACCAAGGAAGCGCTTAAAGTGTTAAAGGTAGTTGAAGAGCGTAATAATGTAACATTTGAATTACTACCTGCACTCTTTGGTGCGTGTGCTTATTTTGAAACCGGCGATGCGTTTCCTCAACAAACTAAAGATATTTGTGATAGTGCTGATGCTATTTTGAAAGGACCGATAGGATTAAGCCACGAAGAATCAAAAAACATCCCTATTGATAAGCAACCTGAACGAGGTGCACTACTGCCTTTGCGTCGCCGTTATAACACTTATGCAAATTTTCGTCCTGTTTCTTTACCTAAAGAATTAGCACACTTTTCACCTTTAAAAGCAGAAATTATTGGCGAAGGCATTGACTTTATCATTGTTCGTGAATTAGTGGGTGGCTTGTATTTTGGTAAAAAAGAAACCGGTGTTGATGATAAGGGTCAACGTTATGTAAGAGAGGTGTTGGAATATGATGAAGGGCAGATTCGTCAGATTCTGGTTCAAGCTTTTAAATTGGCAACTGCCAGAAAGAAAGTCTTACATAATATTCATAAAAGCAATGTACTTAAATCGAGCGTGTTATGGAATGAGATTTTAGAAGAAGTCGCTGTAGATTACCCTGATGTTGAAGTAATCAATATGTTAGTTGATGCCGCTGCCACTTATTTATGCCTAAAACCTACACAATTTGATGTGATGGTGATGGAAAATATGTTTGGTGATATTTTAAGTGATCAAGGCGGTGGTATCTTAGGCTCATTAGGCTTAATGCCTTCGGCTTGCATAGGTGATGAAAAAGCATATTATGAACCTTCACATGGCTCAGCACCTGATATTGCAGGTAAAAATATGGCCAACCCATATTCTATGATTGGTTCAGTTGCCATGATGCTGGAAAATAGTTTTGATATGGCTGATGAAGCTAAAAATGTATGGGCTGCGATGCAAGGTGTCTTTGCTGATGGCTTTTCAACAGCTGATTTATCCAAGCCTGGTGCAGGTGTTAATATGATTAGCACACAGGAGTTTGGTGATAAAGTGGTTGAAAAATTAAAAAATATGCCAACGGTTTAATCGGATTTTTGCGCAATAACTCTCCTTTGCTGGGGAGGGTATGAATTAGCTCTTTTGCTTGCTACTTAAAGTTAAAGGGCTGGTTCTCTGCAATAGCTTATACTTCGTGCAGTCATGACTGCGCGAAGTATAAGTATTAGGTCTGATTAACAAAGAATATACTATGAATAGAAGCAAAGCCCAATCAATCAATGCTCGTGCAGCCAATAGTTTAGTAGAAGAATTACAGTTATATTTTGTTGATCAATTGAATGCTGTTACTTCCTCTTCGCAAGATCAATCGTCATTTGAGCCTGTTGAATGGTTACGCGATAAAGGCTTGCATGGCGGTGGTATACGTTATGTAGCAACAAATGAAGCCTATTTTAATAGAGCGTCAGTTAATGTGTCACAAATTCATTACCAAGATGATGACAGTAAAAGTTTAGCCTCTGCTACTGCTTTATCCGCTATTATCCATCCAGAAAACCCTTTTTCACCTTCTGTACATATGCATATTAGCTGGACAGAAATGAAAAATGGCAAAGGGTATTGGCGGATTATGGCGGATTTAAACCCAGCAATAGAAAATGCAGAGGCAACCGCTTTATTTACTCAGTGTTTAAAAAAGGTAGCACCCGTTGAATATAAGCTGGCAGCTGAACAGGGTGATAGATATTTCAATATCCCTGCTTTAGACAGGTATAGAGGGGTTTCTCATTTTTACTTGGAAGAGTACTCTACCGGTAATGCACAAGCTGATTTTGATTTAGCCCAAAATTTGGGGGTAGCTGTTATTGATTGTTATGTAGATATTTTCAGTAAAGCAAATAAAGCACACTCTGAGCCCACAGAAGCAGATTACCAAAAGCAGCGTGCTTATCATACATTGTATTTGTTTCAAGTGTTAACACTGGACAGGGGGACTACTTCTGGTTTATTAGTGCATGATCAAAATGATTTGGGCATTATGGGCTCTTTGCCTGCAATGGTTGATAAAACTTTATTAGCTTCGTGGGTGGAAAGGCTTGTTGCACCTCAGGATCAGCTGTTAAAAGCAATTTTAAATACTTTATCTGATAGGAAGCCTTGTATAGTTGATAAAAAGGCTAAATTAGCTTTGGCTAATGTTGTTCGACAGCATTACAAACAGAACCCAAAAGGCTTGGGTATGCAAGCTCAGGGGAATATTGTTCCAACAACGGTTGAGAACCATAAGTAATTAAACCATACACTAAAATAAGCTCACGCAACCTATGTGCCACGTCTTTTATTAGCACTTTCTTTCGATACTTTGTACTATCGCTCCCTAAGTCCAGGCTCCAAATAAATCGTTGCGTAATTTAGTTGGTGTTCTTTCCTGATGAGTGAGTCAGCAAGAAAATTTAACAACCATTAAGTTTACGGCGTAAAGTTCGCTCGCCTATCCCTAAACTTTTTGCAGCTTCAATTCTATTGCCATCATTCTCTAATAAAGCGGCTTCAATCATGATTTGTTCAGCTTCAGCCATGCTTGTTCCTTTAGGAATAAAGGTACCCTGCCCCCTATTTTTTAGTTTTGTTGCTTGTGGCAATAAAAGGCTTAACCAACTTGAATCCACTTGTTTAATTTCAACTGGCAGACGTACAGCAAGTCGTGTCATTATATTGCGTAATTCACGAACATTACCTGGCCAGTCATAACCAGAGAGTAATGCTAAACTTTCTTCATCCAGTATTGGCCACGGAGGACTGCGCTGCATATCCTGTAAAGACTTTTGTAAAAAATGTTTAGCGAGCAATTTTATATCTTCTGGTCTCATGCGCAAAGGAGGGAGTTGAATAGGAAGTATATTCAAGCGGTATAATAAATCCTGCCTAAAAAGACCTGATTCAACAGCTTCTTCCAAATTGCGATGGGTTGCAGCAATAACCCGTGTATCTAAAGTAATAGAGGACTCACTCCCTACACGCTGAATAATGCCATCTTCAAGAACACGTAATAGTCGAACTTGAAAAGTAAGTGGCATTTCACCTATTTCATCTAAAAATAATGTACCTCCATCCGCTTGTTCAAAATGGCCTTTACGCATTTTTTGTGCACCGGTAAAAGCCCCCTTTTCATGCCCAAATAATTCATCTTCCAATAATGATTCAGGAATTGCACCACAATTTTTGGCTATAAAAGGGCCTTCAGCAACGGGGCTTAATTCATGTATTGCACGGGCAACAAGTTCTTTGCCAGTTCCTGACTCTCCCTGGATCAATACATTTTGTAAACTGCTAGCAATTTGGGGTAATTCAGCTAAAGACTGTTGCATAAGTGGATCTTGAAACAGTAAGTAAGAATTTAATAATTGCTTGGTATCTTGCTGTTTAGGTAAGTCCTTAATTAAACGTTGTGCTAATTCAATGGGGTCAACTGGCTTTTGAAAATAATCTTTAACTCCTAACTTAATGGATTCCACAGCATTTTTAACACTTCCGTGACCCGTTATTAAATAAAAATAACCATTAGGAACACGGTTAAGGTAGTTTGTGACGAGTTGAAGCCCTTCGCCATCTTTTAGCTGTAAATCAGACAAAACTACATTGGGGTGAAAACTGCTTAAAGACAGTTCAGCTTCTTTTATACTTCCGGCACTACGGACTGTTGCACCCAACCCACGTAAAGAACGCCCTAGGCTACGAATAATGGCAGGGTCATCATCCACCAACAAAAGAGTCAAACCATTGAGTTTTGGTAGCTTATCTTTATTAGTCATGCACAAAGGGTAAAATTATAGTTATTCTCGCACCATTTGGAGAACGATTTTCAGCAAAAATATTGCCATTATGAGCTTCTACTGTATTCTTAACAATTGCAAGGCCCAAGCCATGTCCATCTTCCCGCGTCGTAAAAAAAGGCTTAAATATTTTTGTGAGTAATGCTGCCTGAATACCTGGTCCATCATCTTCTACCATGATATTTAACTTCCCATCTATACAGTTGACTTTAAGCCAGATATGACCCTGTGACCGGGTATGGTTTTTAGCATTTACCAGTACATTAAACAATGCATCCGTTATATCCTCTGGAATAACTGTAATCTCAGGTAAGTCAGAATCAAGCTGTATTGATAAAGTAATATTTTTTTCTTGCAACAAAGGTTTGCTTTTTTTAACAACATCCTGCACTAATAACTTAATATCAACCTTTTTAAAACCACTCGTTCTTGGTTTGGTTAAGGATAAAAAGTCCGATAACTTTTGTTCTAAACGTAATATGTCATGATCCATTTCATCAACAACTTGCTCAGTTTCCTCTGGCGTAATCAGCAGGTTTTTAATATTGGCTCTAATACTTGCAAGAGGGTTTCTTAAATCATGAACTAAGCTAGCCGATAATTTTCCCATAGCAGCTTGCTGATAAATTTTTTGTAACCGTACATCCATTTTATATGTTTTTAGCCCAGTATA
Organism: Gammaproteobacteria bacterium; assembly: GCA_024277935.1. Taxonomy (GTDB): domain Bacteria; phylum Pseudomonadota; class Gammaproteobacteria; order Methylococcales; family Methylomonadaceae; genus QPIN01. The sequence goes on along the minus strand of JAJRUF010000240.1, from coordinate 5,810 downwards.
AAGAGTGATGGCTAAAGCGATTAAAATACTCAAAAAACCAATAACACTAAAACCAATAATACTATGAATAATTGCTTGCATTGTCTTGCTAATTTGTCCTACCAAGCCTGCGCGATCAAAAGCGATATCCATTTGTACCGGGTTACCTTGTTTTGAAGTTAAAGCAATAGCAATATGAAAAAAAGGAGAGGATTCTTGATGTAATTGACTTGCTAGTTGTTGATGATCTGGGGTAGCAATTAAATCGCCTTGCAATGGCTCTAGTTCAACATCAACAAGTTGTTTATTAAAGCTTAAGCGAACCCCATAACCATGCTGTCGATCCCTTATTGAAACTTGTTTTAAATAGGGTAATAATTGATACAACTGAAAAACAGTTTGGCTTAGCACTAACGCTGTGGTTTTACCCTTATTTGCATCATGTAGTTCACTTAATTCTTTAACAAAAGGACTAACGACCTCAATAATATGTTCAGTAACCAGCTCCGTTTGAGCCTGTCTAGCTGCAAAATAAAGCCAAGTACTTCCACAGCCTATCACTAACAAATATAAAGCTAATAACCCCACATAGGGTAACAGAAATACTTGAAATAAGGATCTTCTGGAATATAAAGGTATGCCAGTATCATTCTCTCTATCTGCTGAGTATTTTTTATTTACCATTAACCTGTATTTTGGTTTTAATAAATTCAAGGTGTGATACATGCAATAAATCAGCCATTTTTCGAACCATATATTCCTCATGGGCATCTAGCTGGCCATCTGCATAGGCAATTTGCCATAGCGATTTTATAAGGCTAATCTTCTTCTGCTGACTAAAACCCTTGTTTATTAATGAAGTAAATTGAAAATAATCCGTCGCTTGCTTTTTTTGCTCTGTTGCCAGTGAAATTAAAGTCCTTGTTTGCTCCGAAGAAAGAGAGAATAACTCATTCATTCTATTGACAATCATTTCATGCTCTTCAGCCAGTTCTTTATCATCCATAAGCATCATTTCTACAAATAATGCGGCACAAGCTATCTGGAGTTTCTGTTCTGAAAATTGCTCGGGTGCAGGTATAGCAATATGCTGTTCATAAAATAATTTAAGTTGGTTTAACATCTTTTTTTCTCATGTTTTATTTTATGGCTCTTAATAAACCATAGCTTATGATTGTAAAGTCGTAATAATTGATACAATCAGTCTTTATAGCGGACTAAAGTCCTTCTTCCAAAAATATAGCCACCCACTTTAAAGTAAAGCATTACATACTCTTCCATCTAATTTAACAGTAATAGCTAAGAAGTATTTTTTGTCCTGGCTGCGAGTTTGAAAGCAAAATCAACATTACTTTGCTGTAATGCAATATATTTTTTTTCTAAAGCTTCATGGTCAACAGTCTGGCTATTTGATGTTTCTGAAACATCATCATCTCCTACTTCAATTAATTTATCAGCATAAAGACGAATAACAACATTTTTAAACCAAATTGGCCTTCTACGAGTAATGTATAAACCCATTATGATCGTAAAAGGGGTAATAACATCCATAAGAATCATAAAACACAGGCTGATAGTACACTTTCTTCGAGTGCGCATTGAGTTATGCCCCTCACCTTGTATCAACTGATTACCCTCTTTACCTTCATAGAGCCTTTCTACTAGGTTAGGTAACCAGTCAGGTCTTGTCCTTATCACATATAAGCTAAAAATCGATGTAAATGGAACTGGTAACAATTCTAATATAAATAGCCCGGATAAAGTTAAGGTACATTTTGTTTGTGTTGTCATTTTTATTTTCCTTTTAGGCTAGTCCAGGTAATAGTATAAGCAACCCAGCCGTCATCATCTGAACGCCAATAGCAGCAAGTAATAACCCCATAATTCGTGTTGCTATATTTAAGCCGATAACACCTAGTTTTTTACCAATAGGCGTTGCTAGCCTTAATGCCAGCCACACCAATAAGGCAACAATAGAGATACCAGCTGTTAAAATCAAACGATCATGCCAGTTTGCAAATTGATGCGCATAAATAATGACCAGACTAATACCACCAGGGCCTGCCATTAAAGGAATAGCCAAAGGAACAACGGCAATATTTTCTTTATCACTTGCTTCCACAGCCTCAGCCGGTGAATGCTGGGAGTGGCTTTGTTTGGCATGTAACATAGAAATTGCCATCAAGACTATAAGCAGCCCTCCCCCCGTTCTAAAAGCAGGAATACCAATACCAAAAAATGCCAGCATCCCGTCACCAATCCATACTGCGGTAATTAATATAATAGCAACAGATACTGCGCTAGTACGTGCAATATTTTTACATTCAGTTATTGTTCGTTCTGCAGATAAGGATAAAAAAACGGGGATAGCTCCCAGAGGGTTAACAATAGCTAACACACCAACCAAGGCTTTAATATAAGGGGTATATTCAGGGGGGAATATCATCAATGGTTTTATTTTTCAGTCATAAAGAACGTGCGCGTTCCTAAGGAACGTGCATGAAACAACTTACCGATTTCTAACTTGTCTTTTTGCTCCAGGTGAAATGATCTCATTCGTTGCGTAGCTTGCTATGCGCCTCATGAGATCATTTCACCTGAAACAAAAATTCTACGTTATAATTTCGGGAAGTTATTCCATACACGTTCCTAAGTATTTTTAATAAATAAATCTTTTTTAATTTTTTCTATCATCAGCCGTCATTATTCTTGTTGCTAATTCATGATCAGAGAACTGTTCTAGTGCACGCCCAATTTGCAAGACTTTACCTCCCTGCTCCCTGTAGCTTCGACTAAAATCATCAATAAAACTCAGCACTGAATAATCAATCAAATAACCTTCTGAAAAATTAAAAACGACCGTTTTACCTGGTTCAAGTTGATTAATTGCTTTTCTGAATGGCATAAAATTTGAAAATAATGCAGAACCTTGTAATTTAATTGAAATGATATTTGGCGTGGGTCGAGTTACTTTAAAGTATATTTTAAATATATTATTAAGCCATACTCCTCTTATCAGCTCAATAATAAGCTTGGAAGCTATGCCTAAGGCAACACCTATTAACAAATCAGTTGCTAACACACCAGTAATAGTTATCAGAAATAGGCATAATTGATCAACGCCAATACCCAAAACCTGTTTAAAATTTTTAGGGGCTGCCAAACGATAGCCTGTATAAACTAATAAAGCCGCTAATGTTGCCAGCGGGATACTATGGATAAAACGTGGGAATAATAGCACAAACAAGAAAAAAATCAGGCCATGAAAGAAGTTGCTCCAACTTGTTTTTGCGCCATTATCTACATTGGCAGAGCTTCGGGCAATTTCAGCAATCATAGGTAGGCCACCGATAAGACCACACAATAGATTACCAGCACCTACTGCCATTAAATCACGATCGAGATTAGAAGTTCTTTTATAGGGGTCAAGTTTATCAATTGCAACAGCACTCAACAAAGACTCAAGACTACCAACCAGACAGATAGCAATAACAGCACCCCAAAATTCTACCGCCATAGCTTTGGAAAAATCGGGGAAGTAAAAAAAGGCTGAAAGTTGCTGGGGTATATCGACTAAAAATTCAGCTGTAATTAAATGCTGATGGTTTTCAAGATAGGCTTGATCCAGCAGAAAAAGGTGGATATGTTCATATTGCAGGCCAAAATATTGGCCCAAACTCATACCACTAATTAACACTACTAAAGGTGCAGGTATTTTTTTTAATGTGGGATGTTTTAGCCGTGGCCAGAGGAATAAAATAAATAGCCCACTTAAGCCAATAAATCCAACACTGGATGTTGAGTTCATAAGGCTATGAGGAATCCCCTCTAAAGCAGCAAAAATACTATCAAAATGAGTATTAACACCCAGCATAATATGGGTCTGTTTAGCAATAATAATAATGCCAATAGCTGCCAACATACCATGTACGACTGAGGCAGGAAATAATACACCTAATTGTCCAGCCCGATAAAACCCCATCAAAATTTGTAAAATACTGGCAATCACTATCGCCGCTAAGGTATACCGATAACCAGCCATTGCATCACCTTCACCCAGCACTTGTACCGCATCAAATATAACCACAATAAGTCCCGCGGCAGGCCCCATAACAGTTAAATATGAACCATTAGCCCGTGAAACTAGAATACCACCAACAACGGCTGTAATAATTCCTGCTGATGAAGGAAATCCTGATGCAATGGCAATGCCTAAACATAAAGGTAATGCCAGTAAGAAAACAAAAAAACCGGATTGTAAATCTTGTTTCCAATATTGTTTTAATCCAGCTAAACCGGTTCCTGGTACTTTTTCATTTAATGAGTTTTGCATGTTTTTCTGGTTTTTTAGTAACAGCAGTAAGCAACTTTCAAGTAAAAAACATAATATTTTTTGTTAGTTGTAGTTGATATAAGCAAGGGGTGGACACTTTATTAAGTAATTAAACGATACTATTGTAATGCCTTTTATGTGTTGTAGAGCAGACTTTAGTCCGCTCTACCGTTTTATTAAATATATATTGATGCTGTATTATACTAATATAACAACGTTTATTTTCTGGTTTCAGAAATAATTTCCCCTTGGCTGTTCATTGATATATTCCGTATTTTCCCTGATACTAGCATATCTATTTCATATTCTTCACCTACTGTATTGGGATTAGTCACTATTTTCATCACTAAAATTTCATACTTTGGGTAATGTGATTTTAAACTCTTTAGAGCTGCGGGCGACATAATATTGAAGGCGTTATGGTCTACCACTAATTCGTTTGTATAAAAATGTCCATTAATTCTAAAAAGGTCTGTTATTTTTTCTTCATAGCTCTGGCCATTTTTATCAATATTTTTTGCCGTAAAGTTTGCTTCATATAAAGGTTGATTAAAATGTTTTTTTTCTGTTATTGAAATATCCTTTGCTTCCGGGTGTTTTTTATAAATGTAATCAAAAATTTTCTCTGGCACATCTTGTTTATTTAACGTCTGTGCATTACCTGTTAAAGAAACAGTTATCAACAATAAAAAAGAAAATTTTAAAAAAAGATGGTTCATGGATAGAGTCTCCTATTACGATATAAAAAAATAATTACTATTTATGTGGTTTATTTCATAAACCCCAACAAAGCTTTTAACAAAGTTTCTGGTGCTGGTGGGCAACCTCGTATTGTTACGTCTACGGGAATAACATTTTCAACTGCGCCACAACTGGCATAAGATGTACCAAATTCCCCCCACAAACAGCACAATCACCCACGGCAATAACCCATTTAGGATTTGGTGTGGCGGCATAAGTTCGTAACAAAGCTGTTTGCATATGCCGTGATACAGGCCCTGTAACCAGTAATACATCTGCATGCCGTGGTGATGCGACAAAATGAATACCAAAACGTTCAATATCATATAATGGGTTATTCAAGGCATGAATCTCCAGTTCACAACCATTACAAGAACCCGCATCAATGGCACGGATAGCAAGGCTACCCGAAAAATTTTTATCAACCTGCCTTTTTACCTCAATACCCAGCTGTTCTAATTCTTGATTACTCGGTTTTTTAACCTGCTCAGTCACCACACCCGTTTTTAAAGTTTTAGCGAAAAGTCTTAACATTTTTCTATCCTAAAGGTCATGACCTGAGTAAGATCCATTCAGTGATTTATTACAAACAGGAAAATCGGGAACAATATTGTTTAAAACAATTTTTTCTAAAGCAGGCCAATTGATAACACTGGGGTCTCTTGGGTAAAAACGAGCGATTTGATTGTTGTTAGTAAAGCGTATATAAGTAACAATTTCTTCTCTCCAGCCTTCAATAATACCCACACCCTCACTA
>JAJRUF010000020.1 GCA_024277935.1 Gammaproteobacteria bacterium | reverse complement strand
GGTGTAAGCTCATTATAAGGAATATCTGTTTTAGTCTTTACAAAATGGAAAGCTGAATAATAACAAGCTGTTATTAACACAGCAAAACCAGCTACCATATTTTTTCTTAACCCAGCTAATAAAATACCGCTAAAAATAGGTTCTTCCCCAAACGCAATCAAAGTAGCCAATAACAAAGCTAGGGATGCTCGTTTTAGTATTGCCACAGAGCTCCATTCTCTGGTTTGATCGATCACACTAATATCCATTACATATAAAGCAATCATAACAGGCAACAAGGTAAGTAATCCTAATAACATTCCCTGCCTAAGCTGCTTAAAAAAGACTGTTTTCTCAGCAAACCCTATATCAGCCCAGGTCAACTTTAAATAATGTCGTAGTGGAAAAATACTCAATAATAAAAATACCTGCGCGGCTTTACTCACTAGCTTACGCATTGATAATATATCGCCTGCAAGCAACAATATAATATAGCTAATAACTGATGCCAGTGAGGCAAAAAACAATAATATGAACAAGGGTATAAATGCCGTACTAACTTGTTTCATCAATCCCCACTTAGTAAAAGACTGCATTAGACAAAATCCCCCCATAACATCTGCACAGCTGATAAAGCTGCTAATACCGCTGTTTCCGTCCTCAACACTCTACACCCTAGACGAACAGGAGTAAAACCAGCGTCAACTGCTAACTTTCTTTCCTGCGCAGTAAAGCCCCCTTCGGGCCCTGATAATAAAGTAACGCATTGCTTATCTGGTTTTAAATCAACTAACGATTGCTCAGCATAAGGATCTAAAAAAATTTTCAAATCCTTTTGTGCCTTTACCCAGTCGCCTATAGCACTCACTTCATTAAACTCTGGCAGTATTGTTCTACCACTTTGCTCAGCTGCATGCTGAGCAATATTTTTCCAGTGCTGTAATCTTTGTTGTTGTTTTTCTGCTTTAAACTTAACCACACAGCGTTCTGTGATTAAAGGGGTTATATTATTCACCCCTAACTCTACCGCTTTTTGTACTGCCCAGTCCATTCTGTCACCACGAGAAACGCCCACACCCAAGGCAACATATAAAGGGGACTCAACCGTTCTATCTATAGCCTCAACGATAGAAACCTCCACTCGCTTACGACTGGCTTCATTTATCACACATAAAAACTCACCGCCACGACTATTAAACAGTGTTATTGCCTGGCCTTTTTTAAGCCGTAATACTGTCCTAACATAATGTGCATTATCATTTTGCAACTCAAGTTTTTGCCCTGTATTTAAAATATCAGAAGTATATAATCTGGAGATTCGCATAATTAACCTTGTTACTTATTGGCAAAAACAAACATAAAAAAAGGGACTATAAAAGTCCCTTTTTTCACTATTTGTTATAAAAAATGGCTATCCCACCATTAAACCTGAGTTTTTAATAGCCCAAAAATTAATAACGATAATGATCCGCTTTATATGGGCCGTCAATAGGTACATTTATATATTCAGCTTGCTCTGCAGTCAAGGTTGTTAAATTAACCCCTATTTGTTGCAAATGAGCTCTAGCCACTTTCTCATCTAATTTTTTAGGTAAAATATACACTTCATTTTTATAATCTGAAGCGTTTTCCCACAACTCCATTTGTGCTAACACTTGGTTACAAAATGAGTTTGACATAACAAAACTAGGGTGTCCTGTTGCACAGCCTAAATTAACCAAACGCCCTTCAGCCAGAATAATTAAACGCTTACCATCTGGAAAAATCACATGGTCTACTTGAGGCTTAATATTTTCCCAGGTGTATTGACGTAAAGAAGCAATTTCAATTTCTGAGTCAAAATGGCCAATATTACAAACAATAGCATTGTTTCTCATGGCCGCCATATGGTCATGATTAATAATATTAAAGTTACCTGTTGCGGTGACGAAAATATTAGCAACAGGGGCAGCCTCTTCCATAGTGACCACACGAAAACCTTCCATAGCAGCTTGCAAAGCACAAATAGGATCAATTTCTGTCACCCAAACTGTTGCACCTAAGCCCCGTAAAGACTGCGAACAACCTTTACCCACATCACCATAACCACAAACAACAGCAATTTTACCGGCAACCATAACATCTGTTGCTCGTTTGATACCATCAACTAATGATTCTCTACAGCCATACAGGTTATCAAATTTTGACTTAGTGACGGAATCATTAACATTAAATGCGGGGGCTTTTAAGCTACCTTTAGCAACCATTTCGTATAAACGAAGTACACCCGTTGTGGTTTCTTCAGATAAACCTTTCACATCAGCCATTAATTCTGGGAATTTTTCATGCATCATAGTAGTTAAATCACCACCATCATCCAGAATCATATTTGGACGCCAGCCATCTGTGCCAATAATAGTTTGCTCAATACACCATTCAGCTTCTTCTTCTGTTTCACCTTTCCATGCAAAAACAGGGATACCCGCTGCCGCCATTGCCGCTGCCGCATGGTCTTGAGTAGAAAATATATTACAAGATGACCATCTAACTTCAGCACCTAAGGCAGTTAAAGTTTCAATCAATACCGCTGTTTGAATGGTCATATGCAAACAACCCGCAATACGCGCACCTTTTAGGGGTTGTTGTTCTCCAAATTCTTCGCGTAATGCCATCAATCCTGGCATTTCTGTTTCTGCAATAGAAGTTTCTTTACGGCCCCATTCAGCCAATGTAATATCAGCTACTTTGTAATCTTGTGAACTCATGTTTCTTTATATCCTTTATTGTAAGGTATGGAAATTTTAGTATTTGATAATTATCAAAAGAGAATTTCTCTAAATACCAGCAGCATTTTTTAAAGCATCTGCTTTATCAGTTTTTTCCCAGCTAAATGAATCTTCAGTTCTTCCAAAGTGTCCATAAGCGGCTGTTTTACGATATATGGGTCTTAATAAATCTAATTGTGCAATTAAACCTTTAGGTCTTAAATCAAAATGTTCACGCACAATTGCTTCTAGCTTATTTTCCGCAACTTTACCGGTACCAAAAGTTTCAATGGCAACTGATGTTGGCTCTGCCACACCAATCGCATAAGACACCTGAACCTCACAGCGCTCCGCCAATCCAGCAGCAACAATATTCTTGGCAACATATCTCGCCATGTACGCCGCAGATCTATCCACTTTAGAAGGGTCTTTACCTGAGAAAGCACCGCCACCATGCCTTGCCATGCCACCATAAGTATCTACAATAATTTTACGCCCAGTTAAACCACAGTCTCCAACGGGGCCACCAATAATAAACTGGCCTGTTGGATTGATAAAATATTTAGTCCCAGCATGTAGCCATTCTTTAGGTAAAGTCGGCAAGATAATTTCATCCATCACCGCTTCTTGCAACTCTTTTCCACCAATTTCTGGTGAGTGTTGAGTCGATAACACCACCGCATCAATTGCTACTGGTTTATGGTTTTCATAACGAAATGTTATCTGACTTTTTGCATCTGGGCGTAACCAGGATAAAGTATTATTTTTACGAATTGTCGCATGACGCTCAACCAGTCTATGCGCATAAGTAATAGGCGCTGGCATTAACACATCCGTTTCATTACTGGCATAGCCAAACATTAAGCCTTGGTCACCCGCACCTTGCTCATGATCTTCACTATCATCAACTCCCATGGCAATATCGGCAGACTGCTTACCTATCGCATTAAGCACTGAACAAGTCTTACCATCAAAGCCTACATCACCATTATCATAGCCAATTTCACAAACTACATTTCGTACTAACTCTTCAGTATCAACCCATGCATCAGTGGTAATTTCCCCCGCTAAAATAACCATCCCCGTTTTAACCATGGTCTCACATGCAATTCTTGATTTAGGGTCTTGCGATATTAACGCATCGACAACAGCATCAGAGATTTGATCCGCAACCTTGTCAGGGTGCCCTTCTGAAACAGATTCAGATGTAAAAATAAAATTATTACTCACTATGATTTCCTCATCGCTACACACTTATATTGCACGTAAATGACAGTCACAAACTGTTAAATCCCCCCATCACTCACCCTTTATTCTCCACAAAAGCAAAAAGGCCGCTTAAGCGGCCTTTTATGTATTATGGTGGGCCCTCCCAGACTCGAACTGGGGACCTGCCGATTATGAGTCGGATGCTCTAACCAACTGAGCTAAGGGCCCTAAAACTATTTAATGCTCTCCATCAAGAAAACAGCGTAACTGCTCTGACCTTGAAGGGTGTCTTAATTTTCTCAATGCTTTGGCTTCAATCTGACGAATTCTTTCACGCGTTACATCAAACTGCTTACCCACTTCTTCTAAAGTATGGTCGGTATTCATATTAATACCAAATCGCATACGTAAAACTTTTGCTTCTCTTGCTGTTAATCCACTCAGAACATTCTGAGTCGATTCGCAAAGCCCTGCAATTGTAGCAGATTCAACTGGAGAAAGAACCTTTCCATCTTCAATAAAGTCACCTAGATGCGAATCTTCATCATCCCCTATCGGTGTTTCCATCGAAATAGGTTCTTTAGCAATTTTTAATACCTTACGAACTTTATCTTCAGGCATATCCATACTTTCTGAAAGTTCTTCTGGTGTAGCTTCTCTACCTTTTTCTTGTAAAATTTGTCTTGAAACTCTATTAAGTTTATTAATCGTTTCAATCATATGCACAGGAATACGAATCGTCCTAGCCTGATCAGCAATAGAACGTGTAATTGCCTGTCTAATCCACCAAGTCGCATAGGTTGAAAATTTATATCCCCGACGGTATTCAAATTTATCAACAGCCTTCATTAATCCAATATTTCCTTCTTGAATTAAATCTAAAAATTGCAATCCACGGTTAGTATATTTTTTAGCAATAGAAATAACCAGCCTTAAGTTAGCCTCAATCATTTCTTTTTTGGCTCGCCTTGCCTTGGCCTCGCCTACTGACAGACGACGATGAATATCTTTTAAATCTCCAATTCTTAAACCTTGAACCTTTTCTATCTCAGCAAGTGCTTTTTGGGCTTTCCGTATATCAGCTTCATTACTTTTTAATACAGCAGAAAATGCATACCCTTCCAAATACTGATTTAGCCATTTCTTATCTGCTTCATTAGAAACAAAACTATTAATAAATTCTTTACGCGGCATTTTTGCTTTTTTAACGCAAATATCTAAAATCAGCTTTTCTTTACGTCTAATCTCAGTAACAATGGGTTTGAACTGAGTCAACATTTTCTTCAAGTAAGGAGGTGTCCATTTAAACTCAGTAAAAACCAAGGAAAGTTCTTCTAATGCCTTTTCAGAAGCATCAGCACTATACCCTTGTTTTGCAACACAGTCCGATGCAACTTTTAAAGCAGTTTTTAGCTCTTCAACTTTAACTTTAACATCATCATAAGTAATGCCTTTGGCTTCTTCCGCGTCCTCTTCCTCTGTTTTTGCAACCGCCGCTACACCGGCTGTTTTCGGGTCAAACTCAGGTTCATTTAAGTCAACCAAATCAGAAACCAAATCATTTAAACGAACGGTTGGCTCCTCATCTAAAATAGACTCAAAAGAACTTACAAATAATTCAACGACAGTTTTTGATCTTGCTAGTGCCTGAACAACCTGGCGCTGACCTACTTCTATTCTTTTTGCTATCTTCAGCTCTTCTTGACGCGTTAGCAGTTCTACTGATCCCATTTCACGCATATACATACGTACTGGATCAGTAGTCCGCCCAAATTCACTATCAACAGACGCTAATGCAGCAACTTCTGCAGCGGCATCATCATCATCTGATGAAACTGCAGAATCAGAAGTCAACAATGAATCAGCATCAGGAGCAACTTCATGCACCTGAATACCCATATCAGAAATCATCCCAATGATATCTTCAATTTGCTCAGGATCAACAATATCACTAGGCAAATGGTCATTAACTTCTGCGTAGGTCAAATAACCTTGTGCCTTACCCTTTGCTATTAATTGTTTGATTTGAGATTGTTGTTGTTCTTGATTCATTCTACGCCCACAAAATACATTAAATAGACCTTTCGGTCTAACAGATTATTATAACATCAAAACATTTACTATGTCGTGTTATTTTTTCCTCACCAGCAACCGCCCCAATAAACCTCTTTCTTCAGCACTTAAACCCGACTCTTTTTCTTTGTCCCACAAACCGTTTAATCGCTCTTCCTCTAATTGCTGCAACATCAAATCAACTGCCCCTAAAAATTCTGCCTCAACCCCTTTATTAAGAATAAAAAAATCCCAGTTAATAAGTGTATTAACCACTTTTTCACTCGGTTTCCCCCTAAAATACTCCATTAAAACAGCTGAGTTACTTGGCTTAATCTCATCTATCGCTTGCACAACTTCTTTTAGCACATCAAGCCCCGGAAAATTCATTTCTGACAAATCCAGCGATCTTTGCTCAAAAGCATCAATCAACTGCGGATTTTGCAATAAATGCGCCACCACAATTCGCACAGGAGACCCTTTAGCAGAGCCCTTAGAAGACTTATAGTTCAATTTCTGACTACCACCAAGCATAGCAGGCTTTTCTAAAACATCCAGCAGACTAGACGAAGACTCTCTCGATAACCGAGCAAACATCATTCCCCGGAAAAATCCTGCCGGAATTTTTTCTAAATAAGGCTTTGCCTGAGTCATCAATAAAGACTGACCTTCAACTGTATGTAAATCAATATCTCTAGCAATATATTCAAAAAAATAATCTGACATAGCCTGAGCGTTGACTATTTTTTCTTCAAAGCTATCCGACCCCTGCTCTCTAATGAGTGAATCAGGATCATGCCCTTCAGGCATGACCATAATACGCACCTGCCGACCATCTTTCAAACAAGGAAACACTTCTTGAACAGCCTTCCACGCTGCTTTTTGGCCTGCCGCATCCCCATCAAAACAAAATATAATCTCAGAGGTAAATCTAAATAATAAGTCTAGATGAGTTTTTGTAGTTGCCGTTCCTAAAGTAGCGACAGAGTAGAAAACCCCAAATTGCGCCAAAGCCAGAACATCCATATACCCCTCTACCACCAAAATTCTTTTGGGCTTGGCACTTTTTTCCAATAACTCGCTTAGCCCGTAAAGCTCCTTGCCTTTTGAAAAAACACTAGTTTCAGGGGAGTTTAAATATTTTGGCAAAGTGTCATCCAAAACGCGCGCACCAAAACCAACAATTCTTTTTCGCCTATCCCTTATTGGAAAGATTAATCGCCCTCTAAAACGATCATAAACACCGCCACCCTCCTTGCTAACCAGCATACCAGCATCCAGCAATAAGCTATTATCAAACCTCGAAGCCAAAGCATCCCATTTGTTCGGCGCATAACCCAAAGAAAACTCCTGAGCAATATCACCACTCAAACCTCTTTTTTTAAGATATTCCACTGCCACTGAAGCTTCAGAGTTACTTCTTAGTTGCTCAACATAAAACACCGCAGATTGCTCAAGGATTGAATAAAGCGCACTATAATCCTGCTTTGCCTGCTGATATGCCATAGCCTCTCTTGGCACATCAACACCAATAAAACCAGCAAGGTCTTCAATAGCCTCGACAAAATCCAAATGACTAAATGCCATTAGAAAGCTAATAGCATTACCTCCAGCACCACAGCCAAAGCAATGATAGAACTGTTTTGTTCGATTGACAGAAAAACTGGGTGTTTTTTCAGAATGAAAAGGACAGCGGGCAACATAGTTGCTCCCGGTCTTTTTTAAAGGGACATGCGAATCGACCAGATCAACGATATCGACCCGCACCAAAAGATCATCAATAAATTCACGCGGAATTCTGCCAGACAAGATTCCAGCCCCGCTATTCAGCTTTAGTCACTTAAGTGCCAAGCTTAGCCTTAATCACCGAACTTACAATAGACATATCTGCTCGCCCTAACATTTGAGGTCGCAATATACCCATCACCTTTCCCATATCCTTAATTGATTCAGCAACAGAATCAGATATTGCTTTTACAACCATTTCTTCAATTTCTTCTGCTGACAACGCCTTAGGCAAAAAGTCCTGAATAACCAAAACCTCAGTTTCTTCAATTTCCGTCAAATCAGACCTTCCAGCCTCGTTAAACTGTTTAATTGATTCACGCCTTTGCTTTAACATTTTATCTAGCGTAACAACAATTCTCTCGTCATCAAGTTCTATTCGCTCATCAACTTCAATTTGCTTAATAGCCGCTAAAATCATACGAATTATTTTTAAACGCTCCTTGTCTTTAGCTCTCATAGCTACTTTCATATCATCCTTGATACGATCCTTTAATAAACTCATAACAAGCCTTACTTAAAGTTGTGGGCGTCCACGACGTAGATTTTTTAATGCATAACGCTCACGCGCTAATTTTTTTAAATGACGCTTAACAGCTGCCGCGCCTTTACGCTTACGTTCTGCAGTTGGTTTTTCATAAAATTCACGACGACGTACTTCTGATAAAACACCGGCTTTTTCACATGAACGCTTAAAACGACGAATGGCTATATCAAAAGGCTCGTTTTCTCTTACTTTTACTGATGGCATTATAATGACCTGATTATGTTAAAATATGTTTTTTTGAGTCATGTGGCATTTACTTACCTCACATCAGACCCTAAAGAACTCTCAATTATACCCATAAATTTGATTTAATCAAAAAACAATGTACATTTTAGGCATAGAAACTTCTTGTGACGAAACTGGGGTCGCTATTTACCACTCAACAAAAGGCTTGGTTCATCATAACCTTTACAGCCAAATTGAGATGCATAATGAATATGGCGGCGTTGTACCCGAACTGGCATCACGCGACCATATTCGCAAACTGGTTCCACTAATCAAACAAACACTACTAGAAAGCAAATTAGTCAATACAAATATTGCTGGCATTGCTTATACTGCAGGCCCAGGACTTATGGGCGCATTATTAGTAGGAGCGACTACAGCAAAAAGCTTAGCATGGACTTGGCAAATCCCTGCAATTGCTGTTCACCACATGGAAGGTCACCTATTAGCGCCTATGCTAGAAGACAACCCGCCTGCATTTCCTTTTATTGCCTTACTGGTCTCCGGCGGGCATACTTTATTGATTCAAGTTGATGGTGTTGGACAATACACTCAACTTGGTGAGTCTTTAGATGATGCCGCAGGTGAAGCTTTTGATAAAACAGCAAAAATGCTTGGACTTGGCTACCCAGGTGGCCCAAAAGTATCGAAATTAGCGGAAAAAGGAAGCAATCGTTTTAAATTTCCTCGCCCAATGACTGACCGACCAGGGCTGGATTTTAGTTTTAGCGGTTTAAAAACATTCACCATGAATACCTTTAATAAAACCGAAAAAACTGATCAGGATAAAGCTGATGTTGCTTACGCTTTTCAGCAAGCAACTGCCGAAACACTGAGTATTAAATGTAAAAGAGCTCTGCAACAGACAGGTTTAAAGACTTTAGTTATCGCTGGGGGAGTGAGTGCAAACACCAAGATACGAGCAGAACTGCTTAAAATGACAAAAAAACAGCAAGCAACACTGTTCTTTCCAAGACTTGAATTTTGTACCGATAACGGAGCAATGATTGCTTATGCAGGTTGCCAAAGATTAATGGCCGGACAGCTTGAAAATCTTGAAATATTATGCAAACCACGCTGGCCTATTGATAGCCTTGTTAAAATATAAAGCTCAGCTTTAAATTACATGATTATTATCTACTCCTTGTAGAGCAGACTTTAGTTTGCTATTAAATCAATATTTTTAAGCTATTGCGGACTAAAGCCCACTCTACAACAGACAAAAACTTAGTTTATTACAATAATATAACTCTATTCTAAACTCGCACCAAAATCTATATATTAATGCGTCTTATGTTTCTTCGCCAGCCATTAACCTCTGGATATTACTTTTGTGCCGCCATAATAAAATAACAGAAATCAATACAAATACTGCTACTAAATACTGATTACCCACAAGGTACCACACATATACCGGTGTTAAAATTGCAGCAACCAAAGCCGATAAAGAAGAAATCTTACTCAACTTATAAACAGCATACCAAGTAGCCAAGACCACCAACCCTAACACCCAGTCAACACCTAAAGTAACACCAAAAGTTGTTGCGACTCCTTTCCCCCCCTTAAAACCAAAAAAAACCGGATATAAATGGCCTAAAAAAGCGGCAAAAACGACTGCTGCTAAAACCATAACATCAACACCCAAAACCTTTGCAAGTATCACAGGAATCAAACCTTTTAATGCATCGCCTAACAAAGTAACCCCAGCGGCTTTTTTACCCCCAATTCGCATCACATTTGTTGCGCCTGGATTTCCTGAACCATGCTCTCGTGGGTCACCCAACCCCATCAGTTGACAGACAATAATGGCACTCGATACAGAACCGATTAAATAAGTCGCAGGCACTAATAACCACTCAATCATTACTTTCTCTCTTAATCAAAACGTGTACATTGAAGATATTTCCCTGATATTATACTTCGTCACATCCTCAATTACGCCTGTAAAGCAAATTATTTTGCTAACCACAAGCTTAACCGAGTGAACTATGTTACATTTTACCAATCTATTTTAACTGGAAAACCAGATGGACATTATTTTTTTAGGCGGACTTGAAGCCACAACAATTATCGGCATCTATGACTGGGAAAGAGAAACCAAACAAACGCTTGTGCTGGATATTGAAATGGCTTTTGATATAACAAAAGCGGCTAAAACTGATGATATCCAATACACCCTTGACTATAAAACAGTGTCTGAACGTGTTGTTTCTTTTGTAGAACAAAGTGAATTCTACCTGGTCGAAAAATTAATTGAGGAAATTTCTAATATATTACTGACGGAGTTTAACACCCCCTGGGTAAAAATAACCTTAAATAAACGAGGTGCCATCAGTCGTGCAAAAGATGTTGGCATCATCATTGAACGAGGCGAGAAATAACTTATGACTATTGGTTTTATTAGTATTGGCAGCAATATTGACAAAGAGATTCATATCCCTTCAAGTATTGCCGCACTCAGAAATCAATTTGGAAAACTGGTACTCTCCAGCTTATATGAAACCGAGGCGGTCGGCTTTGAGGGTGACGATTTTATCAACTTGATTGTCCAGTTTAGCTCTGACCTAGATGCCAAAACAATTGCAAAAACCCTTAGGCAAATTGAACTAGATCATGGCAGAACGCGTGACAGTAGAAAATATGCCGCAAGGACTCTGGATTTAGATCTTATCTTATTTGGTGATTTAATTATCAGCGATGGAAGACTACAAATTCCACGCGATGAAATCGAACGCTACGCCTTTGTGCTGGAACCCTTGGCAGAAATAGCACCTGAACGACTACACCCAATAAGCAAAAAAAACTACGCACAATTATGGAATGAGTACGATAAAAACAAGCTAAAACAGAAAAAATTACCTGCTGATACTTTTAAATAAAGAGTTTAGCAAAAAGGAGTATAAGTAATACTCAATCCTAATGTTACCTACCGTACACATACAGTATCACCCTACCAATTATGGAAATGGGTCAAATCTGTGCTTTTGCATGAATATCCCCGCCAAATTCTACCTTATTTATTAACAGCCCCAGCAGAATATCATGCATTTTCTCTCACTTAGAGAAGCCGATTGTTCAACCTGCAATCCTAATTACCGCCTCTCAGCTTAAGTAGAGTTAGACTCCTCTTTGACAAAGGATTTAATTGGATACACTAAACTCTATAAAGCGGCTCTAACTCACTCTCCTTTTTTTTACTAACTGTTTTACGTGCTTTATTTTCTGAAAAAGCCTGAAACAATTTTTTACCATCCCATGACTCTTCTGTTTTATCTGCATACAAACATTGATTAAGATGCAATATCTCATCTCTTAATCGCGCCTCACAATGAGTGGCAATAGCCGATAACGTATCGCAACCATAACTTGCTTTTCCCCATACTAATAAAGCATTTTTAGCGGCTATTGCATGATTTTCTGAACATGCTTTTCTTAGGGCTTTAACCGCTTGTTTGAGATTAATCTGTGCACTATTATCAATCTCTTCAACTTGCTTAGGTTTGCGCTTTAGTAAGATAAATAAAATCGTCAGTAACCAACCTATGGCAAAAAACAGGGAAAGCCACATCCAGAAAGGATTTTCTACCATTTTAATAATAGGTTTTGCTGTCTTAATAACACGCTTACCTATCTCCTTTATTGGCTCAGGTTTTATATGACTAAAATCATTTGTTTCGGCTACAACTGGGCCAATCGCTTCAATGGTTTGCTCTGTAACTTTTGCCACCTCCATTTTTTTAGTTTGCGTATTAAACCAGGGAATCTCTATAGCAGGTAATGTATATTCACCTGCTTTTGATGG
>JAJRUF010000239.1 GCA_024277935.1 Gammaproteobacteria bacterium | reverse complement strand
TTGTCAAAGCTTATCTCAAAACTATTTGAACAATAATTATTTATTCAATTTGAAAACTAATAAACAATCTCGCTTCCTGCGTGCTTTCTGGATTAAACTCAACCCCGAAAGAACAGCGTATTCTACAGAGTTGTATCTGGCTGTCAAGGTTTTATTTCTACTTTAGCAAATTTTCTTTTGCCCACCTGATAAACCTGGCGAGTACCTGCCTCAACAAGCAGTTTGGGGTCGCTTACCTTTTCGCCATCAATTTTCACTGCACCTTGCTTAACCATCCTCATTGCATCTGAAGTACTCTTGGTTAGCCCGGCTGCTTTTAATATATTTGCTATAGCAAGCCCTGCCTTATTACCTTCTAGTACTATATTTTCAATATCATCAGGTATAATTCCCCGCTTAAACCTTGCCTCAAAATTTTCCAGTGCTTTTGTTGCCGAGCTCGCATCATGAAACCTTTCTATGATTTCTTGAGCCAATGCCACCTTATAGTTACGAGGATTTGCACCTTCATTACACTCTTTCTGCCATTGGTTTATTTCGCTCATAGGCCTAAAACTTAGCAATTCATAATAGCGCCACATTAACTTATCAGATATTGACATAATTTTCCCAAACATATCATCTGCCTTATCTGCTATACCTATATAGTTATTTAAAGACTTGGACATCTTTTGCACACCATCCAGCCCTTCTAATATTGGCATCGTTAATACTGTCTGCGGTTTTTGTCCATATATCTCTTGCAATTGCCGCCCAACCAATAAATTAAATTTTTGATCCGTCCCCCCCAGCTCGACATCAGCTTTCATTGTAACCGAATCATATCCTTGTATTAACGGGTATAGAAACTCATGAATTGCAATTGGCTGCCCTCCTTTATATCGCTTGCTAAAATCATCCCTTTCTAGCATTCTTGCGACCGTATGCTTGGCTGCTATCTGAATTAACTCTGCTGGTGATAATTTATTCATCCACGTCGAGTTAAAAACTATTTTGGTTTTATCTGGGTCTAATATCTTAAAAACCTGCTCTTGATATGTTTTTGCATTTTCTAACACATCGTCTTGCGTTAATGGTTTTCTGGTGACGTTTTTTCCCGTCGGATCACCTATCATCCCTGTAAAATCACCAATCAAGAATTGAACATCGTGCCCTAAATCCTGAAACTGCTTTAATTTATTAATTAAGACTGTATGCCCTAAATGCAAATCTGGTGCCGTCGGGTCAAACCCCGCTTTAATGATTAAAGGTCTATTTTCTTCAAGCTTTTTAATCAATTCAGACTCTACTAAAATTTCATCCGAACCACGCCTCAACGTCTCTAATACATTTTCTTGCAACATTACCCGCTCTTCTCTAAAAATTCATATCTGTTGTATTATAAAGACATTGAAGCTATGATCTGAAATATTTATCTCTTTAGTCTATAATTATGTTCAGATACTCGACTAGTTATAAGCTTTTATTGAGCTTTGTCTCTCAAAAAATTAGAGAAATATACCGTGAATAACAATACATTTAAAACGCTTACTTTAGGCATCGGCATTGCATTAATTGCAACTGCAAGTTATGCTCTTATCTCCCCCAAGAAAACCGATCCCATTCATATTAAAACAGAGCTTTCAATTCCTGCTATTCAAGCGGTAGCATCTGATATTGTTATTAAACAAGCTATTATTTCTGCCAGCAAAGAATCACCTAAACCTCAGCTCAAACAGCTTTCTCATAAAATTACCAAGGGTGAAAACTTATCTACTATTTTCTCAGATCTTGACCTTAGTAAAAAAGACCTATACTCCATTACTCATGCAAACGAACTTGGCAAACAATTCGCCGCAATAAGGCCTGGAAAAGATCTTATCGTTGCAACAGATTCAAATGGACAATTACAACAACTCACCTACAAGAAAAATACTATTGATACTTTAACCGCAACCCGAGCTGACAATTCATTTAAGGTTAAAGTTATTAGCAAGCCTATTAAAATAGAGGTAGCAAGCACACAGGCAACCATTAATTCTTCTCTTTTTCTTGACGGAAAACAAGCGGGACTTTCTGATAAAACAATTATGCAGCTAGCCAATATTTTTGCCTGGGATATTGATTTTGCACTTAGCTTGCGTAAAAGCGACCAGTTTACAGTTGTTTATGAAAAGCTACTGGTTGACGGCCAAGAGTATGATACTGGCAACATTATTTCTGCTGAATTTATCAATCAAAACCACTCTTTTACCGCTGTTCGCTATACCGATAAAAATGGTAACAGCAGTTATTATAGCCCCGAAGGTAAAAGCATGCGTAAAGCTTTTCTACGCACACCTGTTAAGTTTTCACGTATTAGCTCCCCTTTTAACCTAAACAGAAAACACCCTGTGCTTAATCGAATTCGCGCCCATAAAGGCGTTGATTATGCTGCAAAAACTGGCACACCTATTTCCTCCACCGGTGATGGAAAGATTATTTTTCATGGTCGAAAAGGTGGTTACGGGCGAGTTATCATTGTTCAACATGGACAAAAATACAGCACTCTCTATGCTCATATGTCCAAATATAAAAAAGGTCTTCATGTTGGCTCACATGTAAAACAAGGGCAAGTTATCGGCTATGTTGGGCAATCTGGTTTAGCAACTGGCCCTCATCTACACTACGAATTTAGAGTTAATGGGGTCCATAGAAACCCGGTAACAGTAAAGCTACCTCATTCAGAGCCTATAAAAAAGTCCTTATTAGCCGATTTTAAAAAACAAACAGCCCCCCTTATTGCTCAACTTAATAAAGCAAAAGCACATAGTCAGCTCGCCCAAAACCCTTAATATAAATGTCTGAGCTATATATTGGTTTAATGTCAGGAACCAGCTTAGATGGAGTTGATGCTGGTTTAGTTGAGTTTATTGGCGATAACATTATTTTACGAGGCTTTGAATACACCCCCTTTTCACATAAGTTAAGAGTTAATATTCAAAACCTATCCCATCCCACTTCGGCCATTCGCTTAATGAATTATGGAATCATTGACACTCAGTTGGGCCAGCTATTTGCTCAGGCCTGTATAAACTTACTGCAAAAGCACAAGGTTTCAGCATCTGCAGTGACTGCTATTGGTAGTCATGGGCAAACCATTTATCATGCACCTGAAAAATCTTCAGCCTTCTCTTTACAGATTGGAGACCCTAATATAATTGCAGAAGAAACCGGCATTACTACAATTGCCGACTTCCGCAGGCGAGATATTGCAGCCGGTGGGCAAGGAGCACCATTAGTTCCAGCCTTTCACCAGGCTATTTTTGGTCAAATTTTCGACTTATCCAAACAAAATATCACCATTGTTAACATAGGTGGCATTGCTAATATCACCTCCTTATCCAGCCACAAAACCATTGGCTTTGATACGGGTCCCGGTAATACTCTAATGGACTTTTGGATTAAAAACCATTTAGATAAACCTTACGATAAAGATGGGGCTTGGGCCAAAACAGGAAAGATAAGCTCTAAGCTACTAAATAACTTTAAAGAAGACCCTTATTTCAGACAAAGCATACCTAAAAGCACCGGCAAAGAATATTTTTCTTCATCCTGGCTGGATAGAAAGCTTACTGTCGCGCAAAATTGTTGTGCCAGCGATATACAAGCAAGTCTTTGTCAATTAACTGCTGAAACCATTACTGATGCCATTCAGCAACATGCCCCTTTAACTGACCACACATTAATCTGTGGTGGGGGAGTACATAACAGCTATTTAATAGAATTAATTAGTAAAAATTTAAACCATCCAGTCTCATCTACTGCAGAATTTGCTATTAATCCTGACTGTGTAGAAGCAATGGCATTTGCTTGGTTAGCCAGACAAAGTATAAATAATTTATCTGGCAATCTAATGGAAGTAACAGGCGCAAAACAGCCCGTTATACTTGGAGGAATTTATCCTGGTCGAAATGGATTACACGGAAAATGAAGAGCCACAACCACAGGTTGTACTAGCATTTGGGTTTCTAATTACAAACTGGGCACCTGAGACATCTTCTTTATAATCTATTTCTGCTCCATTCAAATATTGGACGCTCATCGCATCAATCAATACAGTAACCCCCCCATTTTCAACCTGAGTGTCATCTTCATTTACTTCTTCATCAAAAGTAAACCCATACTGAAAACCTGAACAGCCACCACCGGAGATATAAACTCTAAGTTTTAAATTATTGTTATCTTCTTCCGCAATTAAAGCAGCAACTTTACTAGCCGCGCTGTCTGTAAAAATAATTGGTTCAGCCATTATTTTTGATTCCAAACGATAAATAAAATTAGATTATGTCAATACCCAGCATTTTAGTCAAGATTTAACCTGGAAAATCTGTTAAGGAGTCAATAATAAATAATACTCCTAGATTTAAGGATACAAAGCAATTGTTTTTAAACCCGATTTTTCATCAAATCCCATCATAATATTCATATTCTGCACAGCCTGACCAGCGGCTCCTTTTACCAGATTATCTATCACAGACAAAATAACTAATGTATCGCCTCCTTGTGGTTGGTGAATGGCAATCTGACAATTATTACTCCCTCTTACATTTCGAGTATCGGGGTGCTGACCTTGTGGAAGCACATCAACAAAAAATTCATTTTGATATTTTTGTTCATACAAATTCTGAACTTGACTAATATCACCCGTAATTTTTCCATATAAGGTTGCATGAATTCCTCTAATCATAGGTGTTAAATGAGGAACAAATGTCAAAGAGACTGCTTGTTTAGCAACCGTTTCTAAGCCTTGCGTTATTTCAGGTAAATGTCTATGTCCATTTACCGCATAAGCCTTAAAACTTTCCCCGGCTTCACTCATGAGTGCCGAAACCTGAGCTTTACGGCCCGCACCACTTACCCCCGACTTAACATCAGCAATCAGATAAGACACATCAATTAAATTACTTTCAATTAACGGTAAAAAACCCAACTGAACCGCAGTTGGATAACACCCTGGACAGGCTAAAAGATTAGCTTGTTTAATAGCTTCT
>JAJRUF010000238.1 GCA_024277935.1 Gammaproteobacteria bacterium | reverse complement strand
GAGTGATCTTTAGTTCTCCAAAGAACTTTTTTCTCATTCAAGCGATAAATACGAGAGTCACCACAATGAGCTGTCAGTGTATATCGTTCATCCAGATACAAAATAGCACAGGTAGTATGCGAATCAATACCTTCTTTATTACCAGAAAAAAGCACTTTCATCTCATCAACAGCTGCACTTACCCATGCAGCTAGTGCTTGTTTTGCTTTATCAGCAGATTGATGGTGTAGGTGTTTTTGATATTTTGCTGCTAATTTAAACATTGCCTGACAAAAGAACTTAGAGGCCTTTTCACCCACCTGGTGCCCACCAAGCCCATCTGCAACTACAAACAAAGCATAATCACTACACATTGTATAAGCCATACAGTCTTGGTTTAATACTCTATCACCCACACTGGTTAATTGATAAACTTCCAGCTTACTAAACAATCGCCCTAGCCTCTCGCATTACACGCTTTAAATCAATAATAGTTTGCTGTAAACCAGAAAAAACTGCTTGCGCAATAATTGAATGGCCAATATTTAACTCTACGACCTCAGGAATAAAACAAATATCCTCAACATTATGAAAATGTAATCCATGCCCCGCATTTACCTGCAAACCAGCACTGTGAGCATATTCTGCCGCTTGTTGAACTCTTAATAACTCAGCTTTTTGTACTTGACTATTGATTGCATCTGCATAGCAGCCAGTATGTAATTCAACGACCGGAGCCCCTGCCATTACGGCCGCATCAATTTGTTTAAAGTCTGGGTCAATAAATAAGGAAACTTCTACCCCTGCACCAACCAACCTTTGACAAGCACTTTTCATTTTTTTGGGACTTGATGCAACATCCAAGCCCCCTTCCGTAGTTAATT
Source organism: Gammaproteobacteria bacterium (assembly GCA_024277935.1). Taxonomy (GTDB): domain Bacteria; phylum Pseudomonadota; class Gammaproteobacteria; order Methylococcales; family Methylomonadaceae; genus QPIN01. Next base: position 3,165 of record JAJRUF010000238.1, on the reverse strand, counting down.
CTTCACGCTTTTCAGGTACCAGGCAACAAGCAGCTGGCTTGATTTTTTCTGCAATAGCAAGCATTTCATCTGTTACTGCCATCTCCAAATTTAAACGACTATGTAACATCTCTTGTAATAAATAAATATCCCTATCCTGAATATGCCGGCGGTCTTCCCTTAAATGAGCGGTAATTCCATCTGCCCCTGCCTGTTCAGCAACTAATGCTGCCTGAATAGGGTCAGGGTAATTTGTTCCTCTCGCTTGTCTTAAGGTGGCAACATGATCTATATTGACACCTAACAAAATTTTTTGCTTACTCATAACTGTTTAATTATTTTTGCCAGGACTGATCTACTTTTAAGCTCTTTACCCTGTAATTGAAAATCAATAACTCGCCTCATTAACTGTTTAGCTTCATATAGTGCTTGTTCACTCAAGCTCTCTCTAGCCGCTAATTTTAGTAATGTTGCACCACCAATATAGCCTACCTCACTCTCTATCATCCCCGTTTCAGCATCATAATAATATTTCTTGAATGCATCTACCGGAGAGTCTTTTATTGCATCAATCGTTAATGGCAAACCATAACCAATATAATCAATTAAATTAAGCTCAAAAAACCTTAGTATTAGTTCTGTATCTTGATTTTTAGCTAATAAAGCCAAACAGCGTTGATATTCCGCATAGACTTCAGGGTGTGGGTCATTTTTATGCAAAAAATAAGTAACTAACTCATTCACATAAAAGCCACAATACAGTGGTATTCCTTGTAATATTATTGCCGTTTCAGCTGGTTCAACTTGGGTTAATATTTTTAACTCATTTCGATTTAAATAAGAAATTTTTAAAGCGGTAAAAGCACGAAGAATTCCAGCTGTTTTCGACTTAGGTTTTCTTACCCCTCGTGCAAGAACAGATACAACCCCATGGTCTAGGGTTAAAACATCCAATATTAAACTACTTTCCCGATATTTTTTATGCTGTAGTATAAAGGCTGGCTGAAGCTGAACCAGAGAATTACTCACGAACATTTATATCTGTGTCTTAAGCTATTCGTCCGAAAATCCCAAGCTTTGTAATGCCCGTTCATTATTTGCCCACCCTATTTTCACCTTAACCCAGATTTGTAAATAAACTTTTTTACCAATCAATTTTTCTATATCCATACGCGCATCAGTACCCACCTTTTTAAGCATTTCCCCCTGCGCCCCGATAACAATGTTTTTCTGAGAACTTCGTTCAACCCAAACTACAGCATATATTTTGGTGATTTTTTGTTGCTCTTCATAACGTTCAATTTCAACGGTCATTGAATAAGGCAGTTCATCGCCCAGTCGCCTAGTTAGTTTTTCCCTTACAATTTCAGCGGCTAGAAAACGCTCTGGACGGTCAGTTATTTGATCTTCTGGGTAAATTAAACCGCGTTCAGGTAATTGTTTTAACAAAATAGATTCAAGCGTATCTAAATTTGTGCCCTTTAATGCCGAAACAGGTAACATTTCTTTAAATGGAAATTTTTTTTGAGCCTCAGAAAAAAAAGTAAGGATACTATCTTTATCTTTAACCTTATCAATCTTATTGACTGCTAAAATAACAGGAAGTCCTGCACTCTCAAGCTTTTTAAAAATAACTGCATCAAATTCATACCAAGATAAACTATCAATTAACCAGACGACTATATCAACACCTAACAAGGTTGTATCTGCTGTTTTATTTAAATACCGATTTAATGCTTTCTTTTCAACCTGATGCATACCAGGAGTATCCATATAAATAATTTGCCCAGCATCCGTGGTATTAATACCTAAAATACGGTGCCTGGTTGTCTGTGGCTTTCTTGAGGTAATACTGATTTTTTGCCCCAGCATATGATTCATTAATGTTGATTTACCAACATTGGGACGACCTATTAACACGACATAACCACAATTCATCTATTTTTCTTCTTAATTAACTTCAACATTTTTTCTGCTGCACTCTGCTCGGCTTTTTTTCTAGAGTCGCCTTCACCTGTGCATGATTCAATTTTTTCGATATTTGTTATACACTTAACATTAAAGGTTTGTGCATGTGCCGCCCCCGTCATTTTCACAAGCTCATAAACAGGCAATTCAATTTGTTTTGCCTGCATCAATTCTTGTAATTGAGTTTTGGGGTCTTTCTCAGAATTATTTAAACCCAAATCACTTAGTTTTTTGGCAAAAATTTTCAGAATCCATTCTTTACACTCTAACACCCCTTGATCTTTTAACAGAGCCCCCATAATAGCTTCCATTGCATCAGATAAGATTGAATCCCTTCTATAGCCGCCACTTTTCAATTCACCCGACCCTAGAATCAGGTAATCACCTAAACTATGTTCACGCGCTAGTGAAGCCAGCGCACCTTGATTGACAAGACGCGCTCGCAGTCGACTTAGCTCACCTTCGCTAGCAGCTGGAAACATTTAATACAGCTTTTCTGCAATCACAAAACCTAAAATTGAGTCACCAAGATATTCTAAACGCTCATTGTTTTTCGCACCCATACTACGATGGGTTAATGCCATTTTAAATAACTCAGGCTGATTAAATAATAGTCCTAGTTTTTTAGCCAAAATATTAGGGTCTCTTATCACTCTTGCTCACCAAGCTCAAAAGCTTCATCAAAGTAAACTAAAACACTTAAATTACCTATCATTTTTTCGACCCGTTCATATTCGATTTCAACTTTAACATAATCACCTTGTTTTATAATAGTGATATCATTGTCATCCACCTTGCTAACATAATTTAAATCAAAGCGTTTAGCTAAGTTTGCTTCCATCTCATATTTACTCATAGATTGAATATTTGGCATTTCTTTCAAAGCCGTAAGCGCATTCTCTACCTTACTATTATTCAAATAAATAGGGCCTATTTTCAAACCTAAGAAAATAAAAAAACCCAGTACGGCCAAAATAACCATCAAGGATATAGCCGTTAAGCCTTTTTGCTTTTTTATTGAATTCGCCATCATTTCTCCAAATAAAATTTATGAACAGTTCTAAGTTTAGCCTATTTTAAAATTGTTCCAATTCTATCGAAGCCTATCCCTTTATATTCCCAATCCCAACTCATCCAGATAAAGAAAGCCCTGCCCACTAAGTTTTCTTTAGGCACTGTCCCCCAATAGCGACTGTCATTACTATTATCTCTATTGTC
>JAJRUF010000237.1 GCA_024277935.1 Gammaproteobacteria bacterium | reverse complement strand
TTCTATTATTTGTAAGCTGAATTCGTAATCAAGTCTAATTTTTGCTACTTTAGGCATTAATGCAATCTGATCAATCAAACTGGCAGGAACTTTGACTGAAATCGCATTAATCAACCATAAGGGTTCAATCTGAGTTATTCCATTCCAGGCAAGTATCGTCTGCAGACGTTTTTTACTGCGTTGCGATTGATTTTTTAACTGGCGAATAATTTTTTCGTGCCGGTTTTTTTTATGCCCTAATATGTTTTTCAAGTTCACTTTATCTTTGAACTCAATAATCACTGGAATTAATGGGTCTTCGAATAAAAAGGATGATAAAACAGGTAAACGTAATTTTTGCGCCAGTTTAAAACCAATTTTACCGGCTTTGTTTTTAGGCTGGTTGGCCTGGACTGTTGGAAGCTGTAACAAAACAACACACATAAAAACAATAACTTTTTTCATCTTAACACTCTGGTTGTTAGGGGTATTTTCTTCACTTAAAGAGCTCACAAGTTATAATTATTATGTTTATCATAATCTCTTTATACTTAGTCCACTAGGTTGAATTTACTTTTGTAGAGTGGACTTTAGTCCGCTACGCATAATGCAATAAATCCTGGCGCATCTGTAATACGGACTAAAGTCCGCTCTACACTATCTAAATAATCAACATTTATACTTGTAAAAAAACCTTAATAAACCTAGTTAAAATATTTCATTAGTTTTAGATTAAACGTTTTTAGGTTTACTAAATTATTTCTGGTCACCTGAAGTCGGTCCCTAACCTCCATCCAGGGAATTTTGAAGAAATCAGTCATGCGACCGCCTGATCTCAGATTTTCAATGATTTAAAATCATCGAAAAGCTGGTACATCCTAATCCAGCTTGATAATAATTGGCACTTTTAAAAAAACTACTGGACTTCAATATGTTCAAGCTTGTAATCACCCATTATTACAGTCACTTTATCCCCCAGATGTATATTACCACCCGGATTATTAAATAATATAAAATATTTACGTCCCTTTTGCAAGTTCCTTCCCGTGTTACGCAAGGCGCCAATATTTGCAGGCATAGGCACATCTTTTAACATACCTGTTTTTTCATCTACCAGCATGGGTTTAATTTTTGGACTAACTGCTTTAGCTGCTTTGATAGGATCAACCACCAGATAGCGAAAATCTATTAAATTTCCAGCACCCGTCAACATCATCCTTTCCGCCCGTATACCCCATTGTTCAACCAATACATCCTGATCTAATGCAGACAAAGCAACAGCATCAGTCATGCGAGTCATGGAATGACCCGCACAGCCAATCAAACCGAAACATGTAATAATAATTAACACTAATTTATTCATAGCTTACACCGTCCGGCTTATTTAAATATAAATTAAGCAGCAATTGCTTTTCTTCTGCCAGTAAAACCCAATCCAACTAAAGCAGAACCTAATAGTAAAAATGCAGGTGGTAAAGGAACTGCACTAACAGTTGCGTTAGTGATAGAGTCACCAAGGTTAGTAAAGGAAACGGGTATAGCTGTTCCAAATGAATTCCAACCCTCAATCAAACCATCAGCAGAGGCAGCTATTGGATTAAGCATTATATTTGTACTACCAGGACCTACATATGAAAAATTTAAAGTTGCCAAAACAGTATTATTAAAAACACCTCCTAAAAATTGACCTGACTTAAGCGTTACACTTGAGCTAGGAGTAATATTAGCTCCACCAAATGTAAGGTCTAACATCCCTCCTGCAATAGTGTAAGAATCAAGGTTAAGTACACCTGAGCTCCAGCTAATTTGAGTGATAGCATTAGCAACTGATTCTGCAGTCGTTGCTATCAAGTCCATTGAGAAAGTGTTTAATCCTAATCCATTCGCACCCAGATCAGTGAAAACATTAATGTCTGCAGGTGTAGTATCACCTGCCACATGATTAACGATCGAGATACTATTTGCATTAGCCGCAGATGCACCCAGTACGAGTGTCAGTGCCACTAGACTACTAGAAATTCTTTTTAACATTTTTATGTTCATATTTATACCTTATTATTAAAACAATTATTAAAACATGTTCTTCCGACTTCAATTTGGTTATCAAGCAAAAATTTTCTACTTGAAAGTATCACTCAAAAAATCAGTCAGGGATATCTTATTCCATAATTTATATTATTGATATTGTACCCCAGTACAGTATCAAAATTTTTTTCAAAATCCTTATTTTCACTTTAAATGTCTTATATAAATTCTGTTGCAACTAAAAAAACTATTCATTTTGTCATGCCATTCCGAGAGTAGAGAGGAATCTAAATATCACTTGCCCATTAAAAAGGGTTTCTCTCACAATTCGAAATGACATTTCAATATAAGTTAACTGATAATTACAACAAAGGACATAATAGTGGATCAGCACCGCGAGGATCGCAGGTTATTCCTCCAGGCGTAGGCCCTTGTAAACCAAACCAAATAGCCAGGTCATTAAAGTTTACAGATCCATTCTGATCATAATCTCCCAAAGGCCCTGTAGACCCTTGAAGTCCAAACCAAACAGCCAGATCATTGAAGTTAGCAACCCCATTCCCGTCAATATCACCATCACAAGCATCACCCCAGCCATCTCCAGCTCCAACAAAACCAGTGGTTGCCGTTCCACCATCCGTATCTTCTTGTCCTGGATTCGCTTTGTTCACACAATTATCCAGGTAATTAGGCACGCCATCAGCGTCATTGTCATTATCAACAAACAAAAAGTTGATCATGCCACCCGGCTGCTCACTTGCACCGTTGGTCACATTCAACATGCGATCATAAACTGCATATGATTTCGGTGCATCAGCAGCTGTTACAGTCAACAATACATCTTTAGTAGATAATGCCGGTAACACCAAAGAATTTTGCTCTTTTGCAAAACTATACGGTCTACCGTTTTCTGCAATCACATCCCAGCCACCATTAGTACCGCGAATAACCGGGGCATGCGTTTTAATCCCTGCATTAATAAAACGCAGCAAATGTTGTTCACTACCTACTAATGCTGGAGTGGGTTGAATCCAATTGGCTGCCGTTTTTTTATCGGTAAACGATTGTCCATTAATCAAAAAATAGACCGGCTGGTAGTTAACGGTACTGGGTGTATTCCCAGCCACTAAATCCGCGTTACAAACTGCAAAACCATCCGCACAGGAAGTATAAGTACCACCTGATACTGCAGCATGCAATGCCGGGTCTATTTCGCTGTACAAGAAAGTGGATTCACTGGCTACTACCGTACCTGCATACGGATTACCCGAAGGA
>JAJRUF010000019.1 GCA_024277935.1 Gammaproteobacteria bacterium | reverse complement strand
CTTTAAAAGAAAAATAAATCAAGAGGGATTGTAATGTCAGAAATTAGTAGAGTTGCCTTATTTGGGAAACTAAATAGTGTTTGTTATAAAGGTATAGAAAGTGCCACTGTATTTTGTAAAATGCGTGGCAATCCCTATGTAGAATTAATTCATTGGTTGCACCAGATTTTGCAATTACAGGATTCTGATTTACACCAAATTATTAAGCAATTTAATATGGATCAAGGTCGGTTGGCTAGGGACTTTACTGATTCACTGGATTCACTGCCTAGAGGTTCTACTTCAATATCTGATTTATCCCAACATGTGGAAGATGCTGTTGAAAGAGGTTGGGTTTTTGGCACCTTAATGTTTGGTGAAAATCAGGTTCGTTCAGGTCATTTAATTGTAGGTATTCTAAAAACTAAAAATTTACATAATGCTTTGCTCAATATTTCAAAGGAATTTGAAAAAATAAAATTAGACACATTAACGGATAAATTTGCAGAAGTTGTCGCCAATTCACCAGAAGAAGGCCTATATGCTAATGATGGCTTTCAAGTCGGCGGAGGTGCTGTACCGGGTGAAGCAAGTGGAGCCATGCCAGCTGCACAAATGGGTAAACAGGAAGCCTTAAAACAATTTACGATAGACCTTACTGCACAGGCAAAAGAAGGAAAAATGGATCCCATTGTTGGAAGGGATGAAGAAATACGCCAACTGGTCGATATTTTAATGCGTAGAAGGCAGAACAACCCTATTCTAACGGGTGAAGCCGGTGTGGGTAAAACTGCTGTGGTCGAAGGTTTTGCACAAAAAATTGTTGCTGGTGATGTGCCTCCACCTTTAAAAGATGTCACCCTTAGGACACTCGATATTGGTTTGTTACAAGCTGGTGCTAGTATGAAAGGAGAATTTGAAAACCGCTTGCGCCAAGTGATTGAAGAGGTCCAAGCCTCAGAAAAACCAATTATTATGTTTATTGATGAGGCGCATACCTTGGTCGGTGCCGGTGGAGCAGCAGGGACTGGCGATGCTGCTAACCTGTTGAAACCTGCTTTAGCCAGAGGCACGCTAAGAACAGTTGCGGCAACCACCTGGGCTGAATATAAAAAACATATCGAAAAAGATCCTGCCTTAACTCGCCGGTTTCAAGTGGTACAAGTAGATGAACCGAGTGAAGAGAAAGCAATTTTAATGATGCGTGGTGTCGCTTCAGTAATGGAGAAACATCATCAGGTTCAAGTGCTTGATGAGGCATTGGAAGCTTCGGTTCACTTATCTCACCGCTATATACCCGCTAGACAACTGCCTGATAAATCAGTGAGTTTATTAGACACGGCTTGTGCTAGGGTTGCCATTTCTCAATTTGCTGTCCCTGCAGAAGTGGATGATAGCCGCAAGCGCATTGCGGCACTGGAAACTGAGTTACAAATTATTGCCAGAGAAAATGCGGTTGGTGTGAACATTGGTGAGCGAGCACAAAGTGCTAATGAGAAATTAGCAGGTGAGAACGAGCGTTTACAAGCCTTGGAACAACGCTGGAATACAGAGCAGGATTTAGTCAAAAAAATTCTCGACTTACGCAAACAACTAAGGGAGCAAATTGGTAAAATTGATGACATAGACAGCGATGTAGAAAAAATAGCCGATGAACAGCTAACAACCGAAATAGATCCCGTTGATGCTCAAGCATTATTAGCTGAATTAAAGGATTTACAAAAGCAATTGCATGAGTTTCAAGGTGAAACCCCATTGATTTTGCCCAGCGTTGATCACCAAGCAATTGCCGCTGTTGTAGGTGACTGGACAGGCATACCTGTTGGGAAATGGTTAAAAATGAAGTGGAAAATATACTTCATCTTGCAGATAACCTTGAAAAACGTATTATTGGTCAGCGTCATGCTTTAGATATGATTGCTAAGCGTATACAAACCTCTCGTGCTGGTTTGGATAATCCAGGTAAACCAATTGGTGTCTTTATGCTGGCAGGAACATCAGGTGTTGGTAAAACTGAAACTGCATTAGCATTAGCTGAAACCCTATACGGCGGCGAGCAAAATGTAATCACTATTAATATGAGTGAATATCAGGAAGCACATACTGTTTCAACCTTAAAAGGAGCTCCTCCTGGCTATGTTGGCTATGGCGAAGGTGGTGTATTAACTGAAGCTGTTAGACGGCGACCTTATTCCGTGGTATTACTGGATGAAGTGGAAAAGGCTCATCCCGATGTGCATGAAATATTTTTCCAGGTCTTTGATAAAGGCTGGATGGAGGATGGTGAAGGGCGCATCATTGATTTTAAAAACACCTTGATTTTATTAACCACCAATGCCGGTACGGATTTAATCACCAACCTCTGTAAAGATCCTGATTTAATGCCAGAACCCGAAGGTATTGCTAAAGCTTTACGTGAGCCATTATTAAAGGTTTTTCCACCTGCATTGTTAGGCCGCTTGGTTGTTATTCCATACTATCCTCTGAGTGATGAAATGATAGCTCTTATTACCAAGTTGCAATTAGGGCGCATAGAAAAACGTATACTCGAAAATCATAAAGTACCATTTACTTATAATGACGATGTAATTAAATTAATTGCAGAACGTTGTACCGAACTGGAAAGTGGTGGCCGGATGATTGATTCAATTTTAACCAATACCATGTTGCCGAGTATTAGTACTGAATTTTTGACTCGGATGATGGAAGGGCAGCCAATTAAAAAAGTCCATGTCAGTGTGACTGATGGGGAGTTTGTATATAGTTTTGAATAAAAACTATATAAATTTTTACTTTTAAATGAATCATGTAGAGCAAGTATTGCCTTATATGGTTCGCTACTTTATTATTAAAGAGAATACAGTTATGGCACATTTTGTAAATTGCACTCCAAAACTAACCTGTAAATATGTAAACAAGGCAATTCATGGTGGAAATCATGCGCCTTCTGCACTGGATTGGTTTAATGATGATGATACTTTGGATAGACAAGGGGTTGATCCATCTCGACTGAAAGGTCATGGTATTTGTAAAGGCATTGCATCATCTTGGGTTATTGCTTTTTTAAAAGGAACGGTTGAAACAACAGATCCTGCACAATACGAAGCTTATTTTACAAATTTCCTTCGTTTTCAAGCCACAATGATAAAAGATTTTGGCGGGCATATAGATACTCATATTGCTAAATTGACCGATTTGCAATTAGATCCAAATATAACTTTTGCCAAAAAGCTAGATATTGTTAATTTTTCTGAAAGTGATATTCCTGTGGGAAAATGGGGTGCGTATATCTCTGTCTGGGGTCATGACATTGCCATTGGTGGTAAATGGGGCGCAGGAAGTATGTTATATATTAACGAACCAAATACAGGACTGCTTGGTTATAAAAAGAAAGCAGATTTTTTTACAGACCTTAACGCTTATATGGCGGCACGTCGAACTAAAAAACATAAACCTCTCAACGAGCCAGCAGGCTTTTGGATTTATAAAACATAACTATGTTCCCGTCCTCACCCAAACCAGGGGGAGGCAACCAGCTTGATTTTGTTGACTGAGATCAAGCTGGCTACCCCCTTGATTCTTTTTAACCAATACCATCTTACCGAGTATTAGTACTGAATTTTTGACCCGGATGATGGAGGGTCAAGCTATTGAAAATGTGCATGTTAGTGTGGCTGGTGGTGAGTTTTCTTATAGGTTTGAATAAAAATAATTAGCTAAGAGTTGTTCGATAACTAACATTTAACTGAGTGGATGTACAATATATAGTATTTTAAATTAACCTTAAGCACTATACGATGTGGTGATTTATTTGATATTGTCATTCTCTGACGAGCTCCTGGAAATCAAAGGGGGTGGGAATCAAGTTATTCTGACCCTTTTTACTTGCTTTTGAATAAATAATAAATATGAGGAGAAATGAGATGTCTTTTATTTGGACAGACGGTCAATTAATAGGAAAGCCTAAAAATATTTTAGCGGGAGCTATGGGGGCAAATCAGATTTATGGTCAGGTAAAAACTTTAGCATATCTTAATAGCGTTAGGGTGTGGGCTAACTCAAAATCAACTACTGCTAAACGAATATTAAAAACAATAGATGATAGCCCAATTACCATATATCTTGTAGGAATGTCCGGAGGTTTTACATGCTTTGACAGCGACCCCACACCAGCAGGGACGGTATATTTTGACTTGGATATGAAACTTTCTGTAAACCCAAAAGGTGCTACTGGGGCACATTCTGGGTTTGAACGCCTTCACCCCTATGTCGCTTTTCTGCATGAACTAGGACATGCTGTTCAGTTCATAGAGACACCATTGCAATTCAAGAATAGTACTAAAGGTCCTTTGTCGGCCCTCGCATCCGATATTCAACAAGCAGCGGGAGCAAGAGGGACAAGGCTGTTTCCTAGTATGCGCTACGCTGATAGGCGGGAGTGGTTTAGCCAGGGGCCGCTATCGGGTACAGCCTGGGCTGTTCGGCTTGAATACGATAATATGTTTCGACACGAAAGACCAATCTGTGAGGAATCAGGAGAACCTCTTCGAGACCATTACAATGATATACAAATGAATTGAATCTAAATCGGACAGTCATATCATAAAATCTGATTAACAAGTAAGGTGGATAAATTGTAATCAGGGGGTAGTCAGCTTGATTTTTTTACGTAAAACCGCTTTACGGGGTTTTAACTCGGATGATAGGAAAACATCTATCGATGGCTTGCAAAGTCTTAAAAAAATTATGATATAGCTTTTTTTTATACATTTTTCTAAGTTAATCAATAAGGAGTTAAATATATGCCTAATCCAGTGGTTATTGAAAAAAAACAAGATGACTCTATTGAGGCGCATGGAATGCGTGAGCACGGTATGTTGGGGCGTGGAGTGGGAATGGGAAACTCTCTTTATGCCCTGAGTTATGATTTTTTACCCCCTGAAGCAAAAAAGACTATTGAATTAATTATTAGCAAGGGGCCATTTCTTTATAGTCAAGATGATAAGCCATTTGGCAATAGGTTTGGAGATCTACCTTCTGGTCAATACCTTGAATATACGGTTCCAACACCTGGAATATCCAATAGAGGAATGAGAAGGATAGTTGCCAGAAAAAAAACAGGGCAATTATTTTTTACAGCTTGTCATTATGAGAGAATTCAAGTAAGGGGAGGAACCTTCTCTGACCGACCGAGAGTACAGGTTGAGGAAACTGAGAAAATTGAACCGTCATGGAGAAATGGGTTTTACGTTATAACAGGCATGGCACTAGATATGAGAAATAATATTGTTTCGGCTGTGGGTTAGACTAATTAACTTTCAGGTTCTGTTCTGCCATTACCTTTAACAGTAAGGTAGCGTATCTGCCTTACCTGCTAGGTTGATAATACGGCACTAATTATTATGAATATGGATACGAAATAAATCAACATCCTGAAATTAAAAACCAAGGAAAAACCATGACGTTACCAACAGTTGAGCAGCTCGAACAATTGAGCGGATTAGTTATAGAGGAAGGAAAAAAAATAAGAGGGAAATGGTATAATTATAATTCAATGGTGAGCTTTTTAAATGCTAATAAGGGACAGGTTGCGGGTAAGACTCTAACAACAGCAGTAACTAAAGGTGCCGCTACTTTCGGTGTAACTACGGGTGCAACTTTTATTCCCTTTGGTATGGTTTTGGCACCGTGGATAGGGGCCGCTAGTATTTATTTTAAGTCTAATGCTATTTTTGGGTTACATGATATAAAGCAAAATATAAATACTGATTCCCCTGGTTCTTATACCTGCGCTTGTGAAAAATGTTCTATAAACATTCAATATATTATTGACAAAAAAGATCGTAAGAATGCAGTCGCAGCCGTTTCAATCTTTACGGCTGGAGTGCCAAAATTAGGGACTTCCCTAAATTCGATAAGGAAGCATTTTCAGAGCGGACGACCAAAAGAAATGAAGAGTAGAGCACTTGTAGAATCTGCCAGGAGTGGTTGTACAGCAGCAATGGCAACAATTTTTCTGTTATCTGATAAGCGGCCTTTACCTTTTATGGCGAGACCTGAGTCAGAGACTATGATTACAGCTGGCTATCATCACGAGTGAAGATGGTTGGGAAGAGCTGAAGTCCAAGTGGTAATGCTTGGTTTTTTAGTACACGGCTTTATGGGAAAAATGATAGGGTAGATGATGCTTAGGTGGCGTTTCCGGATCATTAGCATTGTGTCTGGACATTTCGGGGCGACACGTTGCAAACGAAAAGAACGGGTAAAATGGCTATGGGGTTGTTGCGAACATACGAATACCACAAATTTAGGTTGTGCAATAAATATTGATTACTGCCTAGTTAATCATCATTAAATATGATTATGTTATCGCAAGAACAGGATAGGCTCACAATGGAATATCATTAAACGAATATTTGCTAGGAAGTAGACCAAGGAATACTTAATGTTTCCAGTACAATGAATATTTTATTAATTTTGTAATTTCTATTGTTTTATTTAAGATAAAAAGAAGAAGATTATGAGCGAACAAAACCGTAGCGTTTCAATTTCCACGCCTTTAGGTGAAGATGAGTTAATATTTTATCGTCTTACAGGCACTGAAGAAATGGGCCGGCTATTTGAGTTTGAGGTTGAACTTATCAGAGAAATTGAAAAAGGTTCCGTTAATGCAACTGATTTATTAGGCAAAGGAATGACTGTTAAATTAGAAATGAGTTCTGGTGGGACACGTTATTTAAATGGTGTGCTTACTCAGTTTAAACATACAGGACTTATCAATAATGTTTCAACTTATAGAGCTGTTTTAAGACCTTGGCTATGGCTACTTACTTTATCGGCTGATTGTAAGATATTTCAGGATAAAACAGTTGTAAATATTATTGAAGATGTATTTGCCGATTATTCTTCAGCTGACTATATAATGGACATGTCACGTACTTATGAGACACTGGACTACTGTGTGCAATATCGGGAGAGTGATTTTGATTTTATTAGCCGATTAATGGAGAGTAATGGTATTTATTATTATTTTAAACATGATAATGATAAACATCAATTAGTTGTAACAGATGATAACTCCAAATACCAAATAATTAGTGGTTACGATACTATTCCTTATTTTCCACCTGAAAATGCAGATGCTAGAGAGCGGGACCATATATCTGAGTGGGTTAATGAGCATAAAGTTTGTAGTGGTAAATTTGAATTAAATGATTTCGATTTTGAAACCCCTAGCTCTGATTTAACAGCTAAATCATTTAGTCAGAGCAAACATTTAAATGATGACTTGGAAATTTATGACTATCCAGGCCAGTATACTAAGACCAGTGAAGGAACAAAATTAACAGATACCTTAGTGGATGAGTCTCAAACTGCGTATTCATTAACCCAAGGAAGTGGTAATGCAATGGGTTTGCAGCCCGGAATGGAGTTTACCCTGGAAGATTTTTATTTTGATGAGCAAAATACCAAACATTATATTGTTGCGGCAACTTATTTTATAGAAGGTGACTCCTTAATTTCTGGTATGGGAGGAGCAGGACAGGTATTTCATTGCCAATTTACCGCAATTAATTCAACGCAACAGTTTAGACCCGCACGGTTAACAAAGCAACCTGTGATTGTAGGGACGCAAACTGCTATAGTTGTCGGTAAAAACGGCGAAGAAATATGGACCGATAAATATGGCCGAGTAAAAGTTCAATTTCATTGGGACAGGCTGGGTAAAGAGGATGAAAAAAGTACCTGCTGGATAAGAGTGTCACAGCCTATGGCAGGAAAAAACTGGGGCTGGATTTCTTTACCTCGTATGGGGCAGGAGGTGGTTGTCAGTTTTATGGAAGGTAATCCTGATAAGCCTTTGATTACTGGGCGGGTATATAATGCCGAACAAATGCCACCTTATGATTTGCCCGAAAATAAAACGCAAAGTGGAATTAAAACTTGTAGCTCTAAAGATGCTACAGTTAAGAATTTTAATGAAATTCGCTTTGAAGATAAATCAGGTATAGAAGAGCTGTATATCCACGCAGAAAAGGATTGTAATCGTGTGGTTGAAAATAATGATACTTTAAAAGTTGGCTTTGATAAAAAAGACTCCGGTGATCAAACGATTGAAATATATAATGATAGAACCGAAACCATTGAGAAGGGTAATGAAACCTTAACAATTAAAGAGGGAGACCGGAAGGAAACTATCAAGATGGGTAACGATACCTTAGAAATTAGTAAGGGAAGTAGAGAGACTAACATCAAGATGGGTAAGGATACGCTAGAGGCAATGCAGTCGATAGAAATGAAGGTAGGTTCTAATAGTATTAAAATTGATCAGTCTGGTATCACAATTAAAGGAATAATGGTTAAAATTGAAGGGGATGCAATGGCTGAAATGAAAAGTCCAATGACGACAGTGAAAGGTGATGGAATATTGACTCTGAAAGGTGGCATAACGATGATTAATTAGATTTTAACTTTTATATTATTAAGCTGAATAAAGAGACAAAAATGCCTGAGCTGAATTTTATTAAGATAAAACAGCCTGAAGCCACG
>JAJRUF010000236.1 GCA_024277935.1 Gammaproteobacteria bacterium | reverse complement strand
TCTCCCACACAGACTAATAGGTGGCGATGATAATCCATCATTTTTGGTTTAATTACTTCTGTCATTATTATTCCTGTATTTCTTTTTGTCCTAGTAACTGCCAGTCTTGCTGGAAGCTATTTAATAAAGTTGAATTAAACCCACCTTCTTGTTTGGTGAGTAAAACACGGAACACAAGTTGTCCATGTTGATCAAAAAAATGCAAACCATAAGATTTATCTTTACGGGCAGCAAAATAAGCACTGCTGACTTTACTCCAATTAATATGTAAGTGGAATGCATCGTTTTCAATAGAAAGCCAATCAGCTTTTTGCTTGAATTCTTCACCTTGTAAAAACAACTCAACTATCGCACCGGATTCAGTACGAATAACGCCACGTAAACGACCCCACTTTTTACAGGCATTGACAGCTTGGTTTAAATGATGGCTATCAATTTTTGCTGCTTGATAATTTAAGTTATTATCGTCGGGTGCTTGTGCAATGGCTGAGAATACTTCGCCAATAGGCACGTTAAAATAATCGGCTATTTTTTCCCAGCTTAATTCAGTGTGTTGTGCCAGGTACTCTCGTAAGCAGGCCTTCCAACCTTCTAAACCCATCGTTAAAGAACGGCCAGCTTGTTCTCCCTCTTTAGCATCTCCAGTAATATCGTTATATTTATTGGAGTAGCCACGAGGCGTAATCATTAAGCCCTGTTCAATATAAGTGCTCGAGTTACCAATTAACACGGTTGTGAGCATACCAATTTCTTGATCAGCCATTTCATCAAGACGAACTAACTGAATAGCCTGTCTTCGACGATAGGCTGATTTAACAATGGCAACAGGGGTTGCAGGGTCTCGGTATTTTAAAAAAGTTTTCTGGGCTTCAACAATTTGTTGTGTGCGACGGCCACTTTTAGGATTATATAAGGCGATAACAAAATCAGCTTGAGCGACGGCATCTAATCGGCGAGCAATGGTTGGCCAAGGGGTTAATAAATCTGAAAGGGAAATGGAGCAAAAATCGTGAGTGAGTGGCGCACCCACCAGCGAGGCACAAGCAGAAAGCGCAGTACTTCCCGGGATAATTTCTACTGATATATCACTTTTAGGTGTCCATCCTGCTTTAAGTAAAACTTCATAGGTTGGGCCTGCCATACCATAAACACCAATATCACCAGAAGAAATAAGAGAGACCTTTTTACCTAGCTTGGCTTGCTCATAAGCTTCAATACAACGGTCTATTTCTTCTGTCATGCCTTTTCTAACGACTTCTTTGCCTTCAAGTAAGTCTTTGACTAATTTAATATAGGTTGTATAGCCAATAACAACATCGGATTCAGCAATAGCACTTTTGGCTCTAAAAGACATGTGCTCTTCGGCACCAGGGCCAAAACCCACCAAGAATATTTTTCCATTCATAATTTTTTTATATATTTGATCTGATCTGACTAGCAATCAGATTTGTTAGCAGGTTTTTACAATTGAAAGGGTGGCATTTTTACCATCCGCTCCACGGTGTTTAAATTTTTCAACCAACAAATTACGCATATCAGTATTAGCGGCTAATAAGGCAGCTGCTTCTGATACAGAAGGCGTGCCCATATATTTTAAAACAACTTTCGATGGACTTGGAACTTCAATTTGAGATAATTTTTCTGCGGAATAAAAGTTTATTGGCCAATAATATTTTTCAGCAAGTTGTAAGATAGCTTGTTCATCATTTTTTTTATCTATCGTCGCAAGTTGTTGAACAGCATCTCTGTTTAGATGAATAGAGCTTAATGCCTTATCAATCACCTCTTCTAAGGTTTGTAAAGGGGTGCCTCGGTCACAGCCTATGCCAAGAATAACTTTCATTTTTTTGGTCTATAAACAACCAGCCTTTCTTCTAGTTTTTCCCAGGTACTATTAGGGATTTCTTTATGAGTAACCCATAGTAAGGCTTTAAAATGATTTAAAGCGACATCTTCAAAGCAGTCAAATAAATGAATATTTTTAGGCAGAGGTGTCGGACGAGTCCACCAGTTTTTTTCGCCTGCTTCTTGCACAAAGGCAATAGGCTCTTCGTTGACAACATGCGCAGATACACGGGTAATATTAATTTTTGGTGCTTCAACTTTCCAGCCTAATTCACGGCCAAGAATATCAACAGGAATAGTTTTTCCTACATCTGAAGCTGTCGTTAAGACGGCTGTACCATTGCTTAGCTTGGCTATTTTTTCAGCATAGGCATTTGCTCCACCAACATGGCCGGAAAGAACAGGAATAACAAACTGTCCGGCATCATCAACTACAATAATACCAGGGTCTTCGTCTTTTGATTTCAGGTGGGGGGCAATCAGTCGCACCACGGCACCTAAGGAAACCAGGAATACCAGTTGGTCATAATTAGAAAATAGTGTTGCAATTTCATTCCGAAAAGGGCCAGAATAAGCACGGACTGTATTGCTCAAGCCTGTCATTAAGGGTGCAAATTTTTCAGAAACAACAATATCTGCTTCGGGCAATGTTTTTGCTAGTGTTTTAACTTGTCCAGCACCATGTTTGGTTATGGCGATAAGAACAATTCTAGGTTCTACAGTAGTCATTTTGGCAATGGGTAAAAAGGAAAGATTATAACCTAGTATTTAAGTCGGGAATAGGGGGCTATTGTTGCGCGACTTATTTGATGGCATTATAACGAATCATTATTTTTACTCAATAAATTTGTTGGGAGGGGAAGTATGGCCGAATCATCATATATCGTTTGTCCACATTGTAACTCAGTTAACCGGATTATTACTGGTCGTCTTGTAGATAATCCAAAATGTGGACACTGTAAAAAAATATTATTCAGCAGGCACCCTGTTGAATTAACAGCGAAAACATTCACTCAGCATATTAACCGGAATGATATTCCTGTAGTGGTGGATTTTTGGGCATCATGGTGTGGGCCCTGCAAAATGATGGCTCCAGCTTATGCCCAGGCTACCGCAGAGCTTGAACCTTATGTGAGATTGGTAAAGGTTAATACGGAAAAGGAGCAGGCCTTAGCCGGACAGTACAATATTCGCAGCATACCAACGCTAGTTATTTTTAAAAAAGGTAAAGAAGTAGCACGTCAGCCTGGAGCAATGAGTGCGGAAGATATTGTTCGTTGGGTACGGTTATCTATTTGAATGAATTAAATAAGCGGATGGTTTGCTTAGTGAGATATATACTCATTAAGTAAATTATCACTAGTTTCTTTATCGGCATAAGTCTCTTTAATAGATAGAATTTGTTTAAGGTTTTGAACAAAAAGATCAACTAAAGAAGGGTCAAAATGTTTTCCTGATTCGGAATTTATTAACTCTACTGCATCGTCAACAGTCCATGCTTTTTTATAAGGTCGTTCCATTGTGAGTGCATCAAAAACGTCAACAATGGCAACAATTCGGCCATATAAGTGAATATCATTACCTTTTAATCCTCGAGGGTAACCGCTACCATCCCATTTTTCGTGATGATTGGCTGCAATAATACTGGCTTGTTTTAATAGCTTGTTATTTGATCGACTTAAAATACTTTCGCCAATAGAGGCGTGTTGTTTCATGACTTCCCATTCTTTTCCTGCCAAGCGACCAGGTTTAAGTAAAATTTTATCAGGAATTCCAATCTTACCAACATCATGCATAGGCGCAGAATACAATAATGATTCAGCCTCTTTATCATTCATGCCCATTGCTTTAGCTAAGCACTGAGAATAATGGCCAACACGGATAGTGTGCATCCCTGTTTCGGAATCACGAAATTCAGCGGCATAACCTAGACATTCAATAACTTCTATTTGTGATTCTTTTAACTCAATACTTTGTTGCTCAATAGTATTAATGATGGACTTATTATAAGTTTCAAGTTCTTGGCAGGAAAGATACTGTGTTAGCAATTTATGGGTTCGGAATAGTAGTTCATCACTATTAATAGGCGTATTGATAAAATCCCTAATTGCAGTATCTATAGGTGGAGTATTGTTTGGAGTCTCATTGATTAGAAGAATGGGCGGTAAGGAGGCGTTTGTGTAGTTAAAGGTAGTGAGTTTATCTGTGAGCTCGGGTATTGTTAAATTGGCTAATGGACTAAGAATCATAAGCGCGGCTGGTGTTTTAAGGTGTAACTCCATTGCAGCCTGAAAGTTATTAGAGCTATGTACTGCCTGATAGTTATTAGTTTGGAGTATAGTGACAATATTTTCTAAATAATGTTCACTGATTACAAGGATATTGGCATCTGTTGTAAGGTCCAGTAGATCAGTAATCATTTTTTTTCTCAATTAATAAGACATTAGATAGTTTAACTTTAGCTGTTTTTTAGCTATTTGCAAGGTATAAGGAGCGTTAGGGGGAATGCATACTGAAAACTATTTGTAACTCTATTCTAGCAATGGTAATTGCCACTCAATGGCTTCTTTATTATGTGATTTAAGGTATTTATTAGCTTGGCTAAAATGTCTGCAACCAAAAAATCCACGATAGGCAGATAAAGGCGATGGGTGTGGAGCCTTTAAAACTAAATGGCGGGTATTATCAATTATCGCGCCTTTCTTTTGTGAATAACTACCCCACAATAGAAATATGACGTGTTCACACTCTTTATTGATTATTGCTATGATTTTGTCAGTAAATTGTTCCCAGCCTTTACCTTGGTGAGCATTCGGTTTTGAGTCCTCAACTGTTAACACTGCATTTAGTAATAATACACCTTGTTTTGCCCAGCTCTCCAAATATCCATGAGCAACTGCTTGCACATGTAAGTCTGTTTCCAGTTCTTTATAGATATTCACTAGGGAGGGTGGAGGTTTTACCTCGGGTAAAACAGAGAAGCATAAGCCATGAGCTTGTCCTGCTTGGTGATAAGGGTCTTGACCTAAAATAACCACTTTTACCTTATCTAAGGGGGTCGTTTCTAAAGCATGAAACCAATGAGATGAATGTGGATAAATTATTTTCTGTGCATCTTTTTCAGAGCGTAAGAATTTTTTTAGCGCTTGCATATAAGGCTTATGGAATTCTTCAGCCAATACAGCTTGCCAGCTTGGGGCGTTATCTAAAACCATGAAAGTATTTTATTAAGTAATATTACCTATATAGTACCAATTATTGAGCTAAGGAATTTTAAAAAAAAAGAGCATACCCAAATATCGAAATTTTGCCATAATACTCTTATCGAAAAATAAACGAAAAAGAGAACTATATTATTTCTTTCTATCTTCCTAAGTCCAAGTTTATCTACAAAGAGATTAAAACACTTGGTTTTAATCGTTGAGTCTATGCTGTCAATGACGGGACGTGTCACGATGCTGAATATTGCTCGATGGACTGGAAAAAGTATGATGGGTTTGAAAGCCACCTTCAGGGCACGTTCCTTAACACACGACTAGAACCTTCAGGCGTAACACAACCTAAAAGATTAAAGAATGAGGAATGTATGGCACTGACAATCGGTAAATTAGCCAAACAAGCCAATGTAACTATTGAAACCATTCGGTATTATCAGCGTAAAGGATTATTGACCAAGCCTGAAAAACCAGTAATTGGGTATCGACAATACCCATCAGAAGCGATTGGCCGAATTAAATTTATTAAACGTGCTCAGCAATCTGGCTTTACCTTAAAAGAAATCGCAGAATTATTATCATTGGATGGTGAACATTGCGAAGATGTGCAAAAAATGGCTGAGCAAAAACGCCAGCACATTGATGAACAATTAAAAGATCTAATAGCACTTCGTAATGTTCTTGATAGCTTAGTCAAGGGCTGCCAGCAAGACCAATCGACTCAACACTGCTCCCTTATAGATGCACTTTCCAAGCAGGAAGGCGAGAATTGCTGGCCAGACAAATTGAAGAAAAAGGCTATCAAGTCATGAAAGTGGAAAAGCAACTAAAAATAACGAATAGATTTCACAAACTCTTACAACCCTATTTAATTGAAAAATTGGGTCAATTCATTGGCTATGGTAAGTTGAAAAACTGGATTTTATATGCCAGACAACGCGTAACTGTGTTGTGTGCACTTAAAATGGCCGCTATTGTCGGCACAATACTTATGCTCATTAATTATGGCAAAGAGCTTTTATTTGCTCAGCTGACAATCTTAAATTGGATACCAATTGGGCTAACCTATTTCGTTCCTTATAGTGTTTCAAGCTATTCTTCAGTTGAAGTATTTAGAAGACAGCATGAACAGTAAAATTAAGCACTTTGGCCGCATTGCAAGTTTTGTAACTGTTTACTTAACGCGACAAATGGATCCTCTGTTTTTTGTTCCTGCAAATATTGTATTCAATTCCGTTCAAAAGCAATGAAAGATAAATCTGTTGCTGATATTATAAGCTATATAGCCCATCAAAAAACCTTGTTAGTCAATTTGCTGTTAACGATTATAGTTTGGCTAGTTTGGTACGTTTATACTCATCCCGATTCACTCTCTATTCTACAACAGAACTGGCCTATTACCCTGACCATGACCTTGGGTTCTTTTATTGCAGGAGCGACCAGTGAGGGCGGTGGGGCAATCGCTTTTCCTGTTTTCACTAAAATGCTACATATCCAACCTCAGGATGCCAAAGTTTTCTCATTAGCCATACAAAGTATTGGCATGACAGCAGCCACCTTAACCATCATTGTTATGCGCGTTACTGTGTCATGGCGATTTATTTTATGGGCTAGTCTGGGGGGCGTATTTGGCGTTTATATAGGCTCGGTGCTTATCTCTCAGCTACTCCAAGCCGCATTATTAAAAATGCTATTTACTTCCATGATCGTCAGTTTCGCGATAGCACTGCTTATACTCAACGGGAGAAACAGAGTATATAACCATAGCCTGCCAATATTATATTGGCGAGAAAAAATGTTGATATTGTTAACAGGGTTTGTTGGCGGAGTCATGACAGGTCTAGTTGGGAACGGTATCGACATTATTTGTTTTTCAGTCATGGTGTTGTTATTCAGGCTGTCAGAAAAAGTATCTACACCCACTTCTGTGGTATTGATGGCTTTTAATGCAATGGCGGGCTTTGTTTTACAGCTTTTTGTTATAGGTGGATTTACAGCAAAAGTTGAAGTCTATTGGTTAGCTGCTGTTCCCGTAGTTGTGGTAGGCGCACCTTTGGGGGCGTATATCTGTACACAGATGAGTAACAAGGCTATTGTTGCTATCTTATTGATTCTCATTTTTGTGGAATTGCTGAGTTCACTGTACTTGATCCCTTTAACGGCTGATATTGTGGTGGTCAGCCTGACTGTGTTTTTGACGTTTTCCTTGATTTATTGTCGGATGGCAACAATAACAAAATACATTCCGATTTCTCGTGCTTAACTTAAAAATTAAATTTCCCTTGATCATGTTCTATGGAACAGGGTTTAGAATATCTCTCAAGCTAACTAAATAACGGTTTACCAACAAACTATTTTTATCTTAGGAGAACAAAAATGGCACAAGATCAAGAAACCATCGAAAAAAGTACACCTTGGTTAAGCATAGGTGCGGTACTTGCAGCAATTGGCGCATCAGTTTGTTGCGTGGGTCCCTTATTACTATTATCGCTAGGCATAGGCGGGGCATGGATGAGTACCTTAACCTCTATGGAAACAGTTCGACCTTTCTTTTTCATCGTCACGTTAATTTTTATTGGTTTGAGCTATCGCAAGCTGTACTTAATTCCAGAAAACTGTGAAGAAGGTCAAGCCTGTGCAGTTCCTGAAGTTAAACAAAGACAAAGAATGATTTTTTGGATTGGTTCAGTATTGATTTTGTTGTTATTAGCATTTCCTTGGTATGCCGTTTATATTCTTTAATGGAGAAAAAAATGAAAAATTTAAACTATTTATTAATCGTGTTGAGTTTAATGGCTGGTTTTGTTTCCACACAAACAGTACAAGCTAAACCCACAGAGCAAACACAAAATAACAGTCAAACCGTCATTCTTGATATGCAAAACATGACTTGCGCTATGTGTCCCATCACTATCAGAAAAGCGCTACAAGGCGTTGATGGTGTGCAGAGTGCTAAGGTGGATTTTTCCAGTAAAACAGCAAATGTCACTTTTGACCCTAAAAAAACCAATAGTGAAACCTTGATAAAAACCACGACTAATGTGGGTTATCCCGCGACTATTCATCCAGAAAAATAAACCAAGGAAAACT
>JAJRUF010000018.1 GCA_024277935.1 Gammaproteobacteria bacterium | reverse complement strand
TGAAATATTCGTTATGCTTGTTTTTGTGATGACTGCAATATTATGGATTACACGAAAAGGTATCGATTTAGGAAATCTAAGTTTTAGTGGTTGGGGGGTGTTAATGCCTTATGGAAATATGATTGATGATGGTAGTGTCGCCATGGCAATGGCTGCATTAATGTTTTTTATTCCCGTAAAAAACCATTTAAATAAGAGTGTCAGATTGTTGGATGAAAATGTTTTTGCTGCGTTACCATGGTCAATTGTTCTATTATTTGGCGGTGGCTTTGCATTAGCCTATGGGTTTTCTGTGAGTGGTTTGTCAGAATATTTAGCGGGGCAATTACAAAGTTTAAAATTATTTTCTTTACCATTGCTGGTATTAATTGTTTCTGCCGGGATGAATTTATTGACTGAACTGACATCAAATACAGCAACAACACAATTGGTGATGCCTATTTTATTATCAACAGCGAAAGTGTTGGATGTTGAACCAGTATGGCTAATGTTACCAGCAGTATTATCAGCTTCATGTGCATTTATGTTTCCTGTTGCTACGCCACCTAATGCGATTATATTTGGTAGTGGCAAAGTTAAAGTGTATGAAATGTTAAAAGTTGGCATAATTTTAAATATATTGGGTGTGCTGGTTGTTAGTGGTATTAGCTATTGTTTAATACCTTATATTTACAGGTAATAAAATATGTGGATTCAAAAACAAATAACTATATCGGCAAAAGGTAGAGGTTTTCACTTACTCACTCATGAAGTATTACAAAATCTGCCTGAGTTAAAGCGTATAAATATTGGCTTGCTACATTTGTTTATCCAGCATACTTCAGCTTCGTTAGCTATAAATGAAAATGCAGACCCTGATGTCAGGACTGATATGGAAGCCTATTTTAATCACTCGGTTGTGGAGGATGAGCCTTACTACCAGCATGTGCTAGAGGGAAGTGATGATATGCCAGCACATATAAAGGCCGTTATTTTAGGTGGAGAATTGACAATTCCAATTGCAAATGGGCAGTTGCAATTAGGAACTTGGCAAGGGATATATTTATGTGAGCATCGTAATCATGCGATGAGTAGAAACGTTATAGCAACAATTAATGGGGATAGTGATGGATAAAATAGTCAGTGTAATATTTGTATTTTTAGTGATTTCAAGTTTCGGTCTTAAGGCCGCGGAGGTATCTGCTAGTGATGCACCGGTTGAAATAGAGGTTTATCGAAGTCCAAGCTGTGGTTGCTGTGGCAAATGGATAAAGCACTTACAAGAAAATAACTTTGTTGTAAAAGAATTTTTAACTAATGATGTTCAAGCAATTAAAGAAAAATATGCAGTAACACAGAACCTGGCTTCTTGCCATACTGCATTAGTCAATGGTTATGTGGTAGAAGGGCATGTGCCTGCGGTAGATATCATCAACATGATTACTAAAAAACCCAAAATAGTTGGAATAGCTGTTCCGGGAATGCCGGTAGGAACACCGGGGATGGATATGGGGGGAAGAAAAGACGCGTATAAAGTTATTTCTTTTGATGCTGATAAAAATTACCAGCTTGTAAATGCTTATGAGGGCGGTAAATGATTCTTGCCGGGGACGTTGGGGGCACAAAAACAATTCTAGCACTCTATCAGTTAGAAAATTCTGAATGGGTTTGTATTAAAAAGAAGTATTATTCAAGTGCAGATTTTAATATATTTGAGGCACTTTTAAGTGATTTTTTAGCTGGAATAACCGAACTTTCCTTACAATGTGTTTCTATTGGTGTCGCAGGCCCTATAGTAAATGGTAATTGTATAACAACTAATTTACCCTGGGTGCTAAACAAACAGGATATAGCAGATCAAACTGGGGCTAAATTCGTTACCTTGCTGAATGACTTAGAGTCAACAGCGTGGGGTGTACTGGGTTTGCCGGAAGAAGATTTTATAGAACTCAATGACCGGGCACAAAAACAAGCTGGCAATATAGCCGTGTTAGCAGCAGGAACAGGCTTAGGTGAAGGGTTGGCTATATGGAATGGTGTAAGCTATCATGTTGTCGCAACAGAGGGAGGACATGCGGATTTTGCGCCAAGAAACGCATTAGAAATTGGTTTGCTTAAATATTTAATGGATATCTACCCTGAACATGTAAGTTACGAAAGGGTGGTGTGTGGACAAGGTTTAGTTAGTATTTATCAATATTTAAAGTCAATTAAATATGCAGAAATTGATTCGGCTGTTCAATTAAGAATGGTCAATGAAGATCCTGCTGTCGTAATTAGTGAAAAAAACTGTGAGTTAAGTAGTAAGGCTATGGAGGTTTTTTGTCAGGTTTATGGGGCAGAAGCAGGAAATATAGCATTAAAATGCTTAGCAAAAGCTGGGGTTATTTTGGCAGGGGGTATTGCCACCAAAAACATCCGAAATATACAAGATGGAAATTTTATGCAAGGTTTTTTATCAAAAGGGCGATATAAAGATATGTTACAAGAACTTTCAGTTAAGGTCTGCTTAAACACAGAAGCTGCACTGATAGGTGCTTTGGAAGTTGCAAAAAGAAAGTTACAGTAAGGTATGCGTAGTTGCAGGGCGGACTTCAGTCAGCAATAACTCAAAAATTCTGACTCAATAGCGGACTAAAGCCTTGCTTCCAAAGTTTATTAGTTCAAAATGTTAAAATAAATTATACCCACTAAATTAAGTAGCGAATTAGGCTGCTCTCGACCATCAATCAGAGAGCAACAAAATCAAAGGCTTATGATTTTGTTATTCAAGAGTCGTTCAAAATTATTTTAACAAAAAAGCAAAATAAAGAAATGTTCAAAATAATTACAGAGCACACTGAGGGTTGACGCTCAAAAATTCTGTGTTCTCAGTGTGCTCTGTGGTAAAAGTTTTAGATTTCTTTGCTCTCTTACTTGGCAGTATAGATTCGGTTAAGCTTAAAAGTCACCAGTGCCATCAATCCCTGAAATACCATCAACAGACCAGTTTTCCGGGTCAGAAAGTCCTGTTGTATCATCACCATTTTTATACTGAATACGGCAGACATATCTTCTTGAAATAGCCGCTGAATCAGTTGGCTGTATTGTAATATCAGCATTGATAATATAGCGAAAATTACCTAGGCCAAAAGAATTAATAGCCTTTTTGGAAAAGCTAATGGAGTCATCAGGAAGTTCTTCATTGGCAATATAGCTATTACATTGAGTGAAGGCGGCTTCGGTCATTAAGGATGTGCTAGAAATTCGGCTTCCTTCGTCTCCGCTGTCTTCAAGAAAAAAGCTAGAAGCAGCGACTTCATATACGAGAGGAACGATAACCTTAGCTTGTAGGGTTAAAAGAAGGGCTAAGCACGCGATAAAAAGAATAAATTTGGATTTCATGAGTAATTGAATTAATGACTGGAGTTAATTTATTGAAAGTAAAACTATAATAACAAAACAATGAAAACAATAAAATAATACTTACGTTTTATTACAGTGGATACCTAAACATTTGTTATCAATTTTCTTGACAACAAATGTTTAGGTGAGTAGACTTCACTACACCGCAACGGATTGAGGTGGTGTGTCTTTGTGAAGATACATTTTGATTAGGGAAGGTTAAACTAAACACTCAGATAATTACTGAGGATTTAAAAAACTTTAGGAGGTAGAAAATGGCTGCTACAACTGAGTCAGTTAAAGCTGATGCTGCGGAAGCACCGCTTTTAAATCAAAGAAACCTATATGCAGGCTTATTGCTGTATTTGGTATTCTATTCATTCATACGTTGGTATGAAGGTGTTTATGGTTGGTCTGCTGGGCTGGATTCATTTGCACCTGAGTTCGAAACATACTGGATGAACATGTTATACATCGAGTTAGTGTTGGAAGTAGTGATTGCTTCTGCGCTATGGGGATGGTTGTGGAAAACTCGTGATCGTAAAGTAATGTCTATCACTCCTCGTGAAGAGTTGAGAAGACACTTTACACACTGGACATGGTTAGTAATGTACGGTTGGGCTATCTACTGGGGAGCTTCGTACTTCACAGAGCAAGATGGTACATGGCATCAAACTATTGTTCGTGATACTGACTTTACACCAAGTCACATCATTGAGTTCTATTTGTCATACCCAATTTACATCATTACTGGTGTATCTTCTTTCTTGTATGCAAAAACTAGATTACCTACATACAGCGAAGGTTTACATTTAATGTACCTTGTATCAGTAATTGGTCCTTTCATGATTCTTCCAAACGTTGGATTGAATGAGTGGGGGCACACTTTCTGGTTCATGGAAGAGTTATTTGTTGCTCCATTGCACTACGGTTTCGTATTCTTTGGATGGGCTGCTCTTGCTGTAATGGGTGTTGTTAACACTGAAGTTATGGCAATTTCAAAATTACTTAAAAAAGACCTAGCTTAATAATAGCAACGTTAGTTTAAAGTAATAATAAATACTATCTCCTGGCCTGCTCTTCACGTAGTGTTGAGCCGGCTTGATGAGACAGTAAAATAAAAAAATATAATTTTAATTTTTAGGAGGTAAGCCAATGAGCGCATCTCAATCAGCTGTACGATCACGCGCTGAAGCTGTAGCGGTTTCACGCACATTCGACTGGATGATTCTTTTTACTCTGTTCTTCGTCGTGTTAGGTGGATATCATATTCACTATATGTTAACTGGCGGTGACTGGGATTTCTGGGCTGACTGGAAAGATAGACGTCTATGGGTAACTGTAGCGCCAATCGTTTCAATCACTTTCCCTGCTGCTGTTCAAGCATGTCTTTGGTGGCGTTATCGTCTACCAGTAGGTGCAACACTTTGTGTGTTGGGTCTATTGTTAGGTGAGTGGATTAACCGTTATTTGAACTTCTGGGGATGGACTTATTTCCCAGTAAACTTTTGCTTCCCATCAAACTTAATGCCAGGTGCTATTTTACTTGACACTATTTTATTGTTGGGTGGATCTATGACATTGACAGCTGTTGTTGGTGGATTAGCATGGGGTTTAGTGTTCTATCCAGGTAACTGGCCAATCATTGCTCCATTACACGTGCCTGTTGAATACAACGGTATGATGTTTACTTTAGCTGATTTACAAGGTTACCACTACGTACGTACTGGTACTCCTGAGTACATCAGAATGGTTGAAAAAGGTACATTAAGAACTTTCGGTAAAGACGTTGCTCCAGTATCAGCGTTCTTCTCTGGTTTCGTATCTATTATTATTTACTTCTTATGGCACTTCTTTGGAAAATGGTTTGCAAAAACAGACTTTATTTCTGACGACGAGCTATAAAATAGCAATAAATAAAAAAAACAAACGAATCTGGCGGTATTGTATTCGCCAGGAAGTCTTAATTACAGATTCTCTAGTAATAGAGGAGGGTATATGAAACTTATAAAAGACAAGGTAGCAAAATTATCCTTTGTCGCACTGCTGGTTACAATGACAGCAGCGATTTTTTACACACCTACAGCTTCTGCTCACGGTGAAAAGTCACAAGCAGCGTTCATGCGTATGCGTACTATTCACTGGTTTGATCTTAACTGGTCAAAAGAAGAAGTAGCCGTTAACGATACTATGACAATTTCTGGTAAATTCCACGTTTTCGCGGGTTGGCCTGAAACTGTTGATAAGCCAGAAGTATCATTTTTAAACATCGGTATTCCAGGACCAGTATTTATTCGTGCAGGTTCTTGGATCGGTGGTCAATTAGTTCCACGTTCTGTATCTCTAGAACTTGGTCAAACTTATGACTTTAAAGTTCTTTTAAAAGCTCGTCGTCCAGGTGAGTGGCATGTTCATACAATGATGAACGTTCAAGGTGGTGGACCAGTTATTGGACCAGGTAAATGGGTAACTATTACTGGTTCAATGGGACAATTCACAAATCCTTTAGTTACATTGACAGGACAAACAATCGATCTTGAAACATATGCGCTAGATAATATTTATTTCTGGCATGCTATATGGTATGCGATCGGTGTAGCTTGGTTATTGTTCTGGGCAAAACGTCCAATGTTCATTCCTCGTCATATAGCTGTAAGTTCTGGTAAAGCTTCTTCATTAATTTCTGCTGGTGATAAGAAAGTAGGTACTGCTTTTGCACTAGGTACAGTATTAATCTTAGGCGTTACTATGGGTACAACTAACGAAAAATATCCTGTAACTACTCCACTTCAAGCTGGTTTGATGCGTGGTATCAAATGGATTGAAATGCCTGCTCCAACTGTAGATGTTAAAGTTGAAGATGCTACATACCGTGTTCCTGGTCGTGCAATGCAAATGACATTGACTATCACTAACAACGGTGATTCAGCTGTTCGTTTAGGTGAGTTTAACACTGCTGCAGTACGTTTCTTGGATCCTGATGTACTAGAAGATGAGTCTGGTTACCCAGATGATCTACTAGCTGAAGAAGGTCTAACTGTAAGTGATAACAGTCCTTTGGCTCCAGGTGAGACAAGAACTGTTAATGTTACTGCATCTGATGCTGCATGGGAAGTTTACCGTCTAGCTGATTTGATCTACGATCCAGATAGTCGTTTTGCTGGTCTACTATTCTTCTTTGATGAAGATGGTAACCGTCAAATGGTTATGGTAGATGCTCCATTAATTCCATCTTTCATCTAATGAAAAATAACTTAAAGCTTTAGTTTTAAGTTAGGAGTTAAAAGAAACCCCCATCACCTTTTAGGTGGTGGGGGTTTTTTTATGGGAAAATATAGGATAGAGTTGGGGAAAGTTTTATATTCTTCCTAGAAGTAATTTGTTGCTGTCCCCCTAATGTTAAGGTGTATATTTTGAGGTGGAGAAATTAATTATGACTGGCGGAAATAATAAGAATAAAGAAGCTGAGTGTCGTGTAAGAATGATGGAAACTCAGAGGCTGTTTGGCCTCCTGGGTAAGTGGAAAAAGGGTTATTAGGGTGCTGTGCTTTAACGAGTAGGTACGAATGGAAAAAGTGATGCACAATACTCATGTTTTACTGATTAAACGTGGGCAAAAAACTGTAAATCGCAGTTTGTAGATCTGAATTGGAATATTATGACTTTTATGGTCTCGCTTTTAATGATATAGACAGGTAATATTTTGGGTAGTAGGTCGAATCTGTTGAGAAAGCTTATTTTAACAATTTATCCATTATTGGGGGTAGGCTCGCTATTTAATTTATTAGGTTATTTTAAACGCCTACGAAGGATTCCTCTGAAGTCTATCCAGTCAAGTGAGGGTATAGGCTATATTAGAAATATAGTTAATATTGCTTCGATTCAAGCTTGAGAAAATGAAAATAACGAGCTATGTAGTTGGTTTTAAAATAGCAGAAATTCACAGCCATTCAAGAAAAATTTTACAAGAATGTGCGGTTATATTTTTAAGTGATGAGTAAAACTTACAGATAGAAATTAGATAATTAAAGTGGTTTTTAACAGACAGGAAAGAAATATTTGCATGTAAGCTGAGTGGTGTGGAGGTATTAACTGTTTGTTTATCAGTGAAGCCAATAAAACTATTTATTTATATTTCAGTTAAATGTGTTTAATTGATTAAGTTATAGAGCCTTTAAACGATAACTTATGTTTCGATATTTAGCTCTATATCTAGCTTGCACCTGAATTGAAGAAGTTAAGTGGGATATATTTTGAGGAGGTCTGTCTGGATCATCCGTGAAATAGTTAAACTAATAATCCTAAGGGCTGGTAACGAAGAAGGTGGTACATTTTCGTTTAGTATTTTGTTGCTATAAAAAATTTGGTAGTGGGGCAAACCTGTGTTGATAAGGCTGTTTTAAAAATATACCCAAAGTAGATGCACAGGCTTTAATCCACTCATGTGAAGAAGAATAGAGTTTTAAACCTGCGCACCAACCCTTTGTTGATAATGAGGGTAAATATGTTAAAACTACAAATTTAACCCACCACCAAAAGTTTTAATGCTTTAAGTATTTCTAGTTATGTGTTGTGCAGAACCGTCAGGATCGTCCATGCAACCAGTCATACTGATTAGCATTAATGAAATGGCTAGAACAGATAATACTTTTTTCATTATTTTTCTCCAAAATGTGATTATTATAATTATAGAATTACTATTTTTAAGTGTACTAATCAAAGTACATGTAATTTATACCATGACTGGTTTGTTGGTGCAATAATAAATTTAATTAGAGGGTGTTTATGTTATCAGGAATGTGAATGGAAATATCTTTATTGTGCCAAGTGGCATGGCCAATCGTAGACCAGGAACCAGACAGGTTAGAATGGAGTAAGTTGGGGGACCAGTTATCAGGAGCAGAGATTTTTTTTAGTTTAATATTGAAGGTAGTCGTATCTAAATTGAGACCTGATTTGATACCCCAGAAAGCTGTGGTTTTCATGATAAATTTTTTAAGGCGGTGATTATCAATATTTGGTGTGACAGCAATGTTGGCCCACATTGAGTGTACGCGCCCCCAGTTAGGGGCAGCAAGCCTGCCGTCAGGATTAACGAAAGGAAGCCATTTCTCATTACCAGACTGATCTTGATAGGTTAAGGCAATAAGATGATTATAACCTTTAAAATGATCATCTAAATATAAGGCATGAGGAGTTATACCAACAAATACGCTGGAATAATTTACAAAGGAGTTGCTGACTTTAGCAATAAGGTTGGTAATAAGAGTAGGTGAGATATTGGGCTTGATACGATAAAAAAGACCATAATGAATACTACTATTTAATTGTAGTAAAAATAAAAGTAGCAATATTTTAGAAAGTTTGTGGATGTTGTGTTTTTCTATCCGTTTTGAAGAGGGGTTAAAAAACTGGTCATATAACATTGTTGGTGAGTTGTTGGTGACTGGAGGTATAGCACAGTTGGCATCACAAGGAATTCGAGCGCGAGAATCGGCAATATTACGGTAAATACGACTCGCTAATTGATAAATGACAGGAAATCTAAGGAGGTGCCCTAAAATGGCTGTATAACGCATTTTGATAAGGATTTGGCAATAAGTATCGACACCTGAAAAGATGACGTTATTATTATTTAAAGCATATAAGTCAGTTAAAAGAATCGTTTGATTAATATTTTTTAGAGCGGGGTAATTATGGGCAAAGGATTGAGCACTTTTAAAGTCAATACAGTTAAAAATATCAAAATGATTAAGTATTAGGATGGTTTTACTACAAAGTGGGCACTGGTCATCATAAAATACAATTAATCGAGGTGTTTTTGCTACTAAAACAGAAGCTATTTTCCTATACCATGAAAAAGGAACGACTAGGCTGTAAAAAATAAGCATCCCTATACCAAAGGGATAGATATTGAAAGTAATGGTAATACCTGCATGTAAGCCTGCACCAATGATAAAATAAATAGGTCTAAGTTTTTTATAACGGAATAAGAAGACAAAGCTAAATTGAAATATAAGAATTAAATAGCCAATTGACTTTTGAAGTTGCTCAATATTAAGTAACCAGCTCATATCTAAAGCTGAAATATAATAGGGAATAGAAGAGGGTAGCCAAGCACCCAGGCCATTACGCCAATGTTGGGAAAACATTTTATGAATAGCGGAGTCAAAATAAAGAAAGCCAAGACAAATTATGACAGGAAGGTAATAGGACAAAATTGAAACTGTTGGCTTAGGGTACAGAGAGTAGTGTTTAAAAGGGTTGGCTAATTTATGTTTTAAGTTGTCAATTGAAAAAGCTTTATCAATAGGCATGAAGATCATAAATAAATTGGCACCAATCATAAATAAATCAAAGCCACCATCAAAGTCGCGTTGCATTGGAGTGAAATTAACAAAAACTATCCAATAAATATAGTTGGCAATAATGGCTTTTTGAGTGTGATAGCCAAGGGTGATAAGAGTGGCAATGATGGCCCAAGTGCAGAGAAAAAAAGGAATCATAGGAAATTCGACATCTAAAAAAGGGATGGGGTCAAAAATCAAATGATTAAAATAAAGCAGAAAAAAGACTTCTTGTAGGGTTACTAGCCCAAATAGAATACGAAAAATACCGATCCCTGTTGTGGGAGCCTGGCGATAGTATAGGGATGAAACTTTGGAGTGAAGAATCTTATACATTGAGTAGTAAAAAATATATTAATAAATACTACTAATTATAAGGTAAATAGTGTTATATCAACAGGAGTAAGAGTTTTTCAGGGGCATATAAATAGAAAAGCCGTATCAAGGTAAGCTTGATACGGCTTAAATGTAGCAAAAACCAGCTAAGCTTATTCTTCTTCTTCTGGTTCTGCAAAAACCCATTTTACGAAAAAGTAGCCGGCAGCAATAACGATTACTGCAATGACCATGCCTTCTGGCTCTTTTAACATTTCTACTACGTCTAAGATCGCTCCCATGAGTGTCCTACCTTTTTTATTGTGAATATTATAAAGTGCCAGTTAACTGGCATCCGGAACCTATATGTTACTTTAGCAGAGTCTAATGTCAAGCTAAAAGTGTTATCGATTCGGCTTTTGGTGTTTAATAATGCATATATGATGGCATATTATATTTGCTATAATCAACAGTATATGAGTAACTTAAAACATTTTCTAAGCTATTAAATATTATAACTATGGAGCCTCTTGCAAAACCAATAAAACCGAAGAATATTCTTAGCAAGATGAGCTAAAAAAAAGAAGAACTTACTCATAAATGGTAAAATAGGAAGCCTAAAAAACAATCTAAAAGTCCCAATAAATGAGTAAGTTAAACGATA
>JAJRUF010000235.1 GCA_024277935.1 Gammaproteobacteria bacterium | reverse complement strand
CAATTTTACAAGCGGCAAAAAGAAAAGCGAGAGGATATAAAATTCAGCATTTCAAAACAATTGCCTATTTACTGACGGGTAAATTAGATTTTTCTAAAATAAATTCAAATTGCTTACCCACTTGATTTTCAAAAGAGCCAATAATATGTATTTTAATAGCGCAAAAAAAGGCCTGTATTCTAATGAATACAGGCCTTTCTAATATGGTGCCTCGGGCCGGAATCGAACCGGCACGGTGTTTCCACCGCGGGATTTTAAGTCCCGTGCGTCTACCAGTTTCGCCACCGAGGCTTTGCTGATGTACTAGCAGATTTGAGTATTATAAACATACTTAATAAAAATATCTAGCCCTATCTAAATTTATTTGTTCACCTTGTAAATTCACCTAAAAGCCAATAGACTGCAAAAAATTGTTTATAAAAAAGTCAATGGAATATCCCAAGCTAATGGCCAATTCCCCAGAAAGGTGCCAGACAATGAGATATATTTATTTTACATACCTGATTACTGTCTTTATTTTTCCAATAAATACAGTATTGGCCCAAGATAAAAATATCATCCCCATTAGTCACTTTTCTTCAGGTAATTTAACTGACTGGAAAACAAAGGTATTCTCTGGTATTACTCGTTACCAAACAATTAAACTTGATAATGTTTTCGCATTATTGGCCGAAAGCCACTCCAGTGCATCAGGTCTATATAAAGAACACAGAATTGATTTATACAAAACACCTATTTTAAACTGGCGTTGGCGCATTGATAAGCATTTAACTAAGTTAAACGAACAAAGTAAACCAGGGGATGATTTTAGTGCTAGAGTTTATGTTGTTGTAGATGGTGGCTGGGCATTTTGGAAAACTAAAGCCATTAACTATGTCTGGGCGGGAAATACCCGTAAAGGGGTTATTTGGCCAAATGCCTTTGTGGGTAAAAAAGCGATGATGGTTGCTCAGCGTTCTGCTAAAGATAAAATTCAAACCTGGTATCAGGAAAAGCGCAATATCCGGCAAGATTTTAAAGATATATTTGCTATAGATATTCAATATATCGATGCCATTGCCTTGATGACTGATACCGATAATTCCCAAACAGATGTTCGTGCTTATTATGCAGATATTTATTTTAGTGCAGAATAAACCAGCATAGCTGTAAATAAGTCACAGCCTCCTAGTATACTTTCTGGCTGATTAATACTGTCTTTATGGCGGGCTAAAGTCCGCTCTACAAGGTTTTGTGTCATTGATGGTTGGGGTGAACTCCCACTCCGTCCAACTTAATATCATGAGCAAGACCATGTAATGAGCCAATCACTAAAACTCCAGCTAGAATCAATATAATCTGATACGAAGATGTTTTAATATCTGTTTTTTTATGGAGTGATGGAATTAAATCTGCAACGGCTATATAAATAAAACTTGATGCGGCTAATGCTAGAAAGAAAGGTAATCTATCATGTAAATCTTCTAAGCTATAATACGCCAGCACCCCACCAATAATAGTAGTTAAGCTAGAAAGAACGTTATAAAGCAATGCCTTGGACTTACTAAATCCACTTTGTAGCAATATAGCAAAATCCCCAACCTCCTGAGGAATTTCATGGGCCGCTACCGCTAAACTAGTCACTATACCCAGTTTGACATCGGTTAAAAAAGCCGCTGCAATTAACACACCATCAACAAAGTTGTGGATACCATCACCAATAATGATAAAGGTTCCCGCTGTTTTATGTCCATGGTCTTGAGAGTGAGGGTCATCATGAGATTCTTCACCATGCGCCTCACAAGAACCAGAGTGGCAGTGCCGCCAGATCAATAATTTTTCTAATATAAAAAAACAAAGAATTCCAGCGAGAATAGTGCCTGAAAGTAGCTGAAATTGATCGGGGTTTACTTCTTCAAAGGCGTGCGGTATTAACCCCCAAAAAGCAACCGCTAACAACGCACCTATGGCAAAACTTATACCATGAGGTAAAACCCTTTCTCTTAAGTCGTCGGGTAATAATAAAAACACCCCAGCTGCCAGAACACTTAATACTCCGCCTACTGCTGTAAAAATGATAATTAATACCAATAATTCCAAAGTCAATCTCTCCAAATAAGGGTGGCCATTCGACCGGTTTCGCCATCACGACGATATGAATAAAATCTCTGCTTATCCGTTACGGTACAAAAGCCACCGCCGTATACTTGAGTTATACCCAGCATTGCCAACTCAGTAGCGGCTAATTGATAAATATCTGCCAAATATTTATCTTTGCTTTTTTGTGTAAATGCGCCATTAAACCTGTTTGATTTGCTAACAAAGGACGACTTAAGCGCTTCCCCCACCTCAAAACAATCTGGGCCAATTGCAGGACCTAACCAAGCCATTATGGATGTATCGGTGAAAAGTGCCACCGTATTGGCAATTACACCTGACAATAAACCTCTCCAGCCAGCATGTATAGCTGCTATTTCTAAACCATCATGGCTAGCTAGTAATACGGGCAAACAATCTGCCGTCATAACGACACTCACTATACCTGCCTGGTTGGTATAACTTGCATCTGCTTGTTGGTCTGATATCGAGTGGTTATTGATTTTAATAACCCGATTACCATGAACTTGTTGCAACCAAACAGGAGCAGATGGTAATTTAAGTGTCTCTGCAATAATTTTTCGGTTTGCTAACACAATTTCAGCCTCGTCATTAACATGTAACGCAGGATTAAGGCTTTGAAAAAGCCCTTGGCTTAAGCCTCCCGGACGTAATGTGACTGCAGTATGTATATTTTTTTTAACCGGCCAATCAGGTTTAATCCAAGTCATTTTTCTCTATTGCTTTAATTAACTTCACCATATCCTCTGGCATATCTAACTCCCATTCACAATATTCGTTAGTTTTTGGATGCTGCAAGCCTAATTTTGTTGCATGTAATGCTTGCCGTTTAAAGGCTCTTAAAGTCAATTCAAGCTCTTCACTACAGTTTGCTGGCATTTGAAACCGGCCACCATAAACGGGGTCACCGACTAGGGGATAACCTATATAAGCCATATGAACACGTATCTGATGGGTTCGCCCTGTTTCTAATTTCACTCGAATTAAAGTATTACGTTTTAACCGGCGCTCCAGTCGATAGTGTGTCACAGCATGTTTACCATCTTCTCTGACGGTATGTTTTATACGATCTGCTGGGTGCCTTCCTAAAGGCTCGTCAACCGTTCCTCCAGCCGTCATCCAGCCTTTTACTAAAGCCAAATACTCGCGGGTAATACTGCGTTCTTGCAATTGTATTGACAGACTATTGTGTGCTGATAAGGTTTTAGCCACCATTAATAAGCCACTGGTATCCTTATCAAGCCGATGAACAATACCGGCACGAGGCAAGGTATTTAAAGCGGGTTGATGGTTTAACAAAGCATTAACCAGTGTACCTTGCCAGTTACCTACCGCCGGGTGAACAACTAGCCCTGCTGGTTTATTAACAATAAGAATCGAATCGTCCTCAAAAACAATATCTAATGGGATATCTTCGGCCTCGTACTCCAAAACCTCTTCTGCTTCTGCATCAAGCTCAATTTGCTCGCCACCATCGACCTTATCTCTTGCCTTCAGTATCTGCTGATCAACCTTAACTCGCCCTGCTTTAATCCATGTTTGCAGCTTACTTCTTGAGTATTCGGAGAACATTTCGGCCAGACATTGATCAAGGCGCTTGCCTGCCATCTCTTCGGGTATTTTTGCTGTTAATATAGCCATATTGACTTAAATTTAAGTTATACTCGCTCTCAATCAATTAACAAGTCACACTTGTTTTAAATATGAGCGAGAAAACCCTTAATCTTACAACGTGTAGCTAACAATATGCGATCATTTTTTTTTAATTTTTTAATTTTTTTAATTTTGGCCGCTACTTTGCAAGGCTGTGAAACACTTAATAGCAACGCCAAACCTGACGAATATGCTGATTGGGATGCAAAGTCGTTGTACGATAAAGCCAAAACAGCTATGGATGCAGGTAATTACCAAAAAGCCATAAAAATGTACGAGACCTTAGAATCAAGATACCCTTTTGGGGATTATGCAGCTCAAACACAGTTAAATATTGCTTATGCCTATTATAAAAATGATGACCCTGAAACGGCAATAGCAGCCACCGAAAGATTTATAAAAGTTCACCCTCGAAACCCCAGTGTAGATTACGCATACTATTTGAGAGGGTTAATTAACTATAATCGAAGTATTGGCTTCCTGGAACGCTTTTTACCGACAGATTCCTCCCAGCGTAACCCAAGTAATGTAAAAGAAGCTTATGATAATTTTGCATTATTAATCCGCCGTTTTCCAAACAGCAAATATGCCCCCGATGCAAAACAACGTATGCTAGCCCTTAGAAACAATTTAGCCATGTATGAGGTTCATGTGGCCCGTTTTTATTTAAAACGCAAAGCTTATATTGCGGCAGCAAACAGGGGTAGTTATGTTGTTAAAGAATACCAGCGTACACCTGCGGTACCTTATGCCTTACAAGTTATGGAGCAAGCCTATTCCAAGCTTGGTTTGCAGGTACTAGCTGCTGATGCCAAACGGGTTTATGAAGAAAACTATCCTGATGGACCTCCTGTGGCAGAGCATCAAAATACAACAGCAATACAAAAACTTTGGAATTTTTTTGGGTTTGATCAATAAATACAAAGCCACCAAGCAACTGCTTGTAAAATGGTTTGTTGTAAAATGACAGAAGGGCTTTAGACTCACATGATTCGGACGAGGCTAAAGCCTCACTTCCAAAAATATTTACAAATTAATTTGTTCAGACTCCCTTAATTAACA
The DNA here is from genome assembly GCA_024277935.1 of Gammaproteobacteria bacterium. Lineage (GTDB taxonomy): Bacteria > Pseudomonadota > Gammaproteobacteria > Methylococcales > Methylomonadaceae > QPIN01. The sequence goes on along the minus strand of JAJRUF010000235.1, from coordinate 177 downwards.
AACTATAAGCTGTAGAGCGGACTTTAGGGAGATGGAAAAAAGAAAGGCTCTTTTGAAAAATGAGTGGGTAAATTATAATCTACTGAACCTATAAGCTACCCTCACCATTTTTTTATGATAACAGAATTATTTCAACAAGCTCTCCATATTAATGCCCCATGGTTCATCAAATCGGTT
>JAJRUF010000234.1 GCA_024277935.1 Gammaproteobacteria bacterium | reverse complement strand
ACCATTTCGAAGCCAACCCGAATGATAATTTTAAAACAGAGTATGGAGAGCTGAAGTAACAGGGCTATTGCCCTGTATCCCCGACTTTCAGTCGCCAATCTCTCTAACCCACCCGCTTTTAGCGGGTGGTTGTTTAGTTAAATTAAAAACTTATTAGATACTTCATTTGGATTGTAATATCAAGTTGGTTTTAATGCGATTGCCCTAATATTGCTTACTTTCCTTAATTCAAATCTTACTTTTAGAATGTCAGGTATCTTAACGTAGGAAGCGCGATAAACCACTGAAATTACAAGTAATAATAATGGATACCACACAAGTTCAAAAGTCAAACTATAAAAAAACAAGTAAATCAATAAGTGTTTATTACATTTTGTATATTTATAAAATACATACAAGAGAAAGCTGAACACCAAAAAGCCGCGCTCAATAAAAATCGTAAGAATGCCACTTGATATACCGCGACCAAATTGCTCCGCACTTACGCCCACACCATTCCCGAAAAGAAAGCTAAGTAATGTGTTATTACTAATATAATAGTTGGCTATCTCTACCCTCTCTAATCGATCTCCCAGTGATGTAAACCCCACAATATCAGGATTCACTAAAACCATATTTATAAACCACGCCACTATTACAAAAAAAATAGGTATAAGTAAAATAAACAAATATTTAAGAAAACCTCGATTAAAGAATAAAAACAACCCATAAAAAATAAAAAAAATAAAAAAAGTATTTGAGAATGTTACCACACCAGCAAATAAGTTTAATATTTTAAATTTATTTGCATATTCTTTTTTTACGCAAAATGAATCGGAAACAATAACATTTAAACCAAAAAAAAATGCCAATATACTCGGTTCAAAAACATACCATGTAACTCTAGGAACTGGTATATCAAACATATGACTCTGTATAATATTTCCAAAGAATATGTTGTTATAATAGTGATATGAATCACTCCCTGTTACTGTACTAAAGTCTAAGTATTCAAAATGAACAATTTCCATTTGGTATACACCAAATGAAATCAGAGCACTAGATGCGACAAACAACCAAAAACCAAACCAGAAGTTCTTAATTAAATTAAACAGCGTCTTTTTATTATCAAAAAGTGATATCATCAGAAAAAGGAATATAATCTTTAAACAGGAGTATGCTACAGAGATAAATTGGCTATATGTCGCCAAAAACATCATCAATACAAGCATAACCCAAACAAACAACAGTATAAATATCTGACTCTTGTTACTATGTAGCACTAGAATAAAAAGAAAAGCAGGCACCGCTTCCAAACAAATCCTTACAGAAAATGGAATATATTCACTAAAAACAAAAGGTGGTGATAGCAAAACATATATACATATAAACAAACTGACAATGTATGAGTCGATACTCCGCATCATATTTCAAAATACCCGATAGTAAATATATTTTAAGTATTGAACAGCTACATTAAAAAACACCAAGAAATATGCCACTTTCATTTGATCAGTCACTTGCTTGACTGTATAAATTGACTTAAGAGTCTCGAAAGCACGATTCCCCGCAACATTACTAATATGCACACGGTACCTAATCAGTGATTCATCAATACCCTTTAAATCATAATTTTTAGCTATACGTAACCACATATGATAATCTTCACGTAGCATTGGGTCTTCCGTCAATAACCCTAGATCCTCAAATATATTCACACGAATCAATACACTTGAGTTAGGAATATAGCTCCCTTGAAGCAATTGGTTAAAGTAATTATCACGAACTCTACGCCGAATCATTTTACGCTTTATTATCTGATCATCAGAAAAGGACTCTGCATTTGTATAACATAATGCCACATTTGGCTGGTTACTCATCAAGGTCACTTGACGAGAAAGCTTTTCAGGTAACCAAAGGTCATCATCATCACATAGTGCTATATATTTTCCCTTGGCTAATTCTATTCCAAAATTGCGATTCACAGCAATCACACCATGATTTTCATTTCTATAATAATGAACTCTTGGATCACTAAGGTTGTTTATATAATCAACGGTTCCATCCTCTGACATATTATCAATGATAATAAGCTCAAAATTTGTATATGTTTGACCTAAAATCGAATCAATAGTTTCAGACAAGAAATTAACACGATTAAAAGTTGTAACAATAATAGAGACCGTTGGAGAAGATATTTTCATATTAGCTAAATGAGTCATTTATTTTTCAAAAACCTTCTTACAAAGTAAAAGTAATTTATCAATTTCATCCTCAGGCTGCCCTTTCAATACAAAGCCTGAAGATAACAGTTTATTAACAGAGTATTCCAGTTTAAAATCCGAAACACTAGCGGAATCTACAGGACGAACAATCTCAGGTGTATAACCAAACATAACAGAGCACCTGTTTTGTACCAACTCCACCATATCTATAATGCGTGGTGCCCACGATCCACCCACATTAAAAACGCCTTCTCCAATATTTTCCATTGGCATATTCAGCATATGAAAAGAAGCCCGTTGCACATCATGTAAGGTTACAAAATCACGTCTTTGATACCCAGAAGATTGCATCACTAAACGATGATCAACGACAGCTTGACGACAAAGGTCATTCACAAGAAGGTTCCAACAATTAACATTTGCATCCATTGGGTAACCAAAACCATTGGATAATCGAACCACCAATCCTGTTAAACTTCCACAATCATTTGCAGCCAAAACATAATCTTCTGCAGCTTTATGTGTAAGTGAATAAGGGTGGATTGGCCTTGGCAGTGTATTCTCCGAAATCTTTCCCTTTAAAGGAACCCCATAAATATGCGCTGTCGAAAAATATATAACCTTTTCTACCTTTGCACGTTCAGCAGCTTGAAGAAGCTTCAGTGTACCCAATACATTCACTTGCAATGCAAGCTCAGGGTTTTGAGCGCAATCAATATGATTCAATGCAGCCAAATGAATAATTATATCAGCATTACAACAAACTTTATCCAAACTGGTATCAGATTCAAAGTCCATAGCTACAACTTCACCCTTTATCAGCCATTCTGGATTCTCACTACTCTTCCTAGAACCAAGCTTTAAATCATACCCTTTATCCTGCAAGTAACTTGCAATCCGTCCGCCAAGGTAGCCCTTTCCACCAGTAATCAGAACAGTTTTTCTCATCCGTGCGCAATCTCCCAGTCATAAGGAATGCTCTCCGCATTTGGAGAAAGACGCTTTATTTCATTCGGGTCGTGTGATATTGTAGCGCAGTTCGCCACAATGGACTCTTTATCGCCAATTCCCTTCCATCCATTCCAAATGAGTGGTGGTACAGTTAACAAACAATAGTTCTCAGGGGACATATAATACTCTTCAATACAGCCCCGTGTCTTACTACCTGGTCTATCATCATACAATACACATTTGATGGAACCATGTATAACAGCATAATTAATTGTCATTTTTTTATGTAAATGCCATGCTTTAATTGCTCCAGGGTAAGTACACGAGAAATAAATTTCACCAAACTTTGAAAAAACTGATGAATCTTCTCGCAGCATATGCATAACTTTTCCACGTTCATCAAATATTTGACGCAGCGGCGTAACAACAACACCCTCAATCATGACAACTCCGGAAAATAACGTTGCAACTGTGTGCGCGTTATAGACTCAATGTCTCCACCCTCCAAAAACACCTTGTACCACTCTGAAGTAGCTAACAATGTTTCATCAACTCCCCAACGCGGCAGCCACTTTAAATACTGCTGTGCTTTGTCACAATTCAATTGAAGCAAATTCGCTTCATGGTGTTGATTCTCATTACGTTCAACTTTGATTTCACCACGGCCGAGATGCTTAACAATCGAGGTTGCCACTTGCTCTACATTACGCACCTCCATAGAGGAAGGTCCAAAATTCCACGATCCAGAAAAGGATTTTTGTTCTTTATAAAGCTGTGCTGCCAATAGTAAATACCCAGAAATCGGTTCTAAAACATGCTGCCATGGTCTTGTTGCTTCAGGGTTACGAAGAATGATTGGATCATCATTTTCAATAGCGCGAATACAATCAGGAATAATACGATCCGCAGCCCAATCACCTCCACCAATCACATTACCAGCACGCGTAGTTGCTGCCCCAAGATGCTCACGCGCATTCAAAAAAGACCTCGCATAAGAAGAGAATACAATTTCTGCTGCGCCCTTAGATGCGCTATAAGGGTCTCTACCTCCTACTCGATCATTTTCACGATAACCCCAAATCCACTCTACATTTTCATAACACTTATCGGAGGTTATATAAACCAACGAACGTACAGAAGCTGTATTCTTAACAGCATCAAGCAAATGAACTGATCCCATTACATTCGTATCAAAAGTCGCTACAGGATTAACGTAAGACTCTTTCACAAGTGCTTGGGCGGCCAAGTGAATGACATATTCAGGCTGAAAAGAAGCCATTGCGTTATTTAAAGTTTTAAGATCTCGAATATCACCCTCTATATGAGTGATTTTTTTATGTAAGTTTAATAAATTAAAGTGGCTTGGAGTTGATTCTGGAGGCAAGGCAAAGCCCATAACTTCAGCACCCAGTTCATTTAACAAAAATGTGAGCCATGTTCCTTTAAAACCTGTATGACCAGTGACAAAGACTCGCTTACCAGCAAAAGAATCCAATGCCTCCTGCATACTTATCACTTCACCCACGGCGCATCCCCACTTTCAAACATTGAATTCAACATTTTGTACTCTCTGCCGCTATCCATTGGCTGCCAAAATCCATCATGTTTAAACATCATCATCTGCCCATCTTTCACCAGCTTTTTAATAGGCTCTTGCTCAAACACCAAGCTTTCATCATCACTCAGGTAGTCAAATATCTTTTTATTAGCTACAAAGAAACCACCTGAAATACGCCCAGCTTCAGACTGTGGTTTCTCATTAAACTCTACCACCTCACCACTAGAGTTATCGACCATTTCACCGAACCGTCCAGGCGGGCGAACGCCTGTTACCGTAAGTATCTTATCATTCTTTTTATGAAAATTTACCAAAGAACTAATATCAACATCACTCACACCGTCACCATAAGTTAAAAGGAAGTTTTCATCATCACCTATATAGTTTCTAATACGAGATATCCGAGACCCCGTCATAGAATGAACACCTGTATCTGCCAAAGTAACATTCCAATCAGATTCATCATGGTCACTATGATACTTAAATTGAGCTTCTCCCCCCAAACCAATGGTAAAGTCCCTAGTATAAGCCTCGTAATTAAGGAAAAAGTTTTTAATCGACTGCCCTTTATAACCAAGGCAAATTACAAAATCTTTATAACCAAAATGGGCATACGTCTTCATAATATGCCATAAAATAGGATATGGGCCAATTGGAATCATCGGTTTAGGAATATCACTAGCAACATCTCTAATACGTGTTCCATAACCACCAGCTAAAATAACTACTTTCAAAACTGTTCTCCCTATAAACATGTAAATTATATCTCTTCTCTAAATGCACTAAAAAATTTACCATAATCACTAATTTTAGAAAATTTATCTAACCACAATAAACGTTCTTGGCCAGAAAGCGCATAACGAATTAGCTCTTGTGTTTCACCTAAATTTAAAAAAGGGGTACCACCTTCTTTTTGTAAAATCTCAGTAATCACATATTGTATATCTTGATGTGTGATAGCCTTAGCAGGCAATTCACACTTCAACCACTCAGCTTGCAATGCTTCATACTCATCATTTATTTGACTACTCAACTTACTACTCTGCAGGGCAAGGCTCATACCTAAACAGTTATCATGAACACCAGTGTCACACACAGAAGTAAGAAAAGCACCTAGCATTCTTTCAACAGGTCTTCCTGTAACCCCCCAGCTATTTGCAACACACTTTACAGAAACACCCGAAATACTAGAAATGACACCTGGCTCTTTTGAGAAATCCAGTCGAAAAATACCTTTATCTGTTTCAATTTCAACAACTCGCCTTCTAGCATAATCATTGCGGATTAATTCAACTTCACACTTCACACCATCAACATTAAGTTTAATAATTACATGCCGTCCACCGCTAAGCAAATTAATACTTTCATAATCAACTATAGAAGCTGACACACATACATGTAAAATCGATAATATATGCGGCATCAAATCCACGTATACTGGAAGGCTGCTATCAAAAGTCTTTGCCTCATCATAACGCAATTCACCTATAGAATCTGACCAACAAATATTAATATGAGAAACTGAGCCTGATTTTGAAATAAGTTTGGAATAGCTCTCAAGATACGATGCATAAAGAAATACATGGGCGGGCGAAATTCGAACATTTACCTGTTGAGAAATAAAAGCCAAACTTCGAACTTCCGAAAAAGTAGCTCCCATTGGCTTCTCCACCAAAACAGGAACTCCACTTTCTAATGCTTTTTTTGCAATAGCGAAATGATTCTTAACTGAATTAACGACAATCATCGCATGGGTTTTTCCTAGAGAAAAACTTGGCCATTCAGATAAACATACAACCTGATTAGCAAAATTATTATCTTCAACCCACCCCTTCATTGCTATTGCACAATGCGGTGAATAGACCGTAACCATCGAGCCTTTAGGAAGCGTCCCACAGAGCACAGAAGTTAAAACACGTGCCCACCGCCCACCTCCAGCCACCACAACATGATCAGGATACTTTTTCAATAGCTCCTCCCAAATGTACTAAAAACTGTATAAATCGAATTAAAATAATAGCAAAGAGAGGGAAAGCAGCAACTGACTGTCATCAACTTCAAGCTTTCGGATTATAGCATTACACCCTGAAAATCTAATACTACAAACAGCAAGGCTCCCCCCTCTATAAATCCCAAAAGACTACTAAGTACCTAGGCATAATTAATTTAACATTTTTACTTGTCTTTTTTCTCATCTTCAGCGTTGTATAAATAGTTCCATAGCTCACTATGCGCCTATTTATACGCCTTGAATATGAAAAAAAATCCTGCGTAAAAATTAGTTAAATTAATTACACCTAGGTACTTATCTTGGAACCTGAAAGCTCTTTCATATCTTTAAATATCATCCAACAGAAGAAAAGTCCTCAACACTCAATATATCAATAATTTCACCTTTATAACCAAGATCTACCATATATTGCCTAATTTCGCTGGGGATATGCCAAGCCATATTTAATAAGGGCTTAGTAATATCAGCACACTTCATAAGATCATCATCAGGCAAGATTGGAATTCTAGTACCAGGTAAATAATGACCAATTTTCAACGATCCAGGTTTCTCATATACTGCATCAATCAATGATTCATCCAACTCTAAAAGCTTCACTAAAATAGCCGCACGACCAGGAAATGCCTTTGCCCTCAGTTTCCCATGTTTCTCAACTAGCACCTGAATTAATTTTTTCTTAGATATTTTCCAAGCCTCTATATCATTCGCCATTTTGGAAAATGCCTCAAAATAATGACTTTCCCGCTCTTTTAATGCGTCATGATCAAAGGTTCTTTTATTCTTAGAGGCATTCCCCATAAAAATTCTAATATTTCCACCATATCGAGAAGGAAATTCAACATTTAACAATTCCATCCCTAAAGAATTTGCCATATGCGTAAAGGATCCATACGAATATGTTCTAGGATGCTCATGATAAAAAGTATCAAATTGATGTCCGTCAAGAACAGATCCTAAATAATGGTTTTCAATAACAATGACTGTCTTTGAATCAATCAAAACTTTCAATGAATCCAAGACCTCTTGAAGGTTTTCAATATGAGCAAAAACATTAGTAAATGTAATAAAATCAGGATAACCATGTGAAGCAATAATTTTGTTAGCTAAAGATTCCGACAAGAAATCTGAATACACACTATGTCCCTTCCGCTCTGCATCTTCCGATGCCCCCGTTGGCTCAATACCAATTGTAATTGCACCTTTCTTCTCAAAAAAATCTAACAAACTTCCATCGTTACATCCAATATCCAAAATTTTTTTTTCAACAAGGGAGCCAAACTGTTGCTCACAAGATCTAACCAAAGCTTTCATACCAGTTAATACATCTGCCGTAAAACGAGAGCGATAGTGATATGTCTTAGGAAATAAATCCTTCTTAGGCACTTGGTAACGTTGATGCGCAGTCAAACAGCCCTTACAAAACATAATCTTAATTGGATACTCATGGCAGACTCTCGCTTCCCCTACCTCAACTAGGTCATCACACATAGGATGAGTTCCTAAGTCTAATACTGACACCAATTCCTTCCGTCCACAAACCTCACAACCTTCCACTTCATGATAATGACTAGACACTATAAAACCTCTCTATTTAATTAAAATATTAACTACCGAACGGTACAAGCGACCCACCTTTCTTGCAATAAAATATAGTGGAGACATGTAAAGATTAGGAAAAACCGCATTTTTGATTAACAAGCGCAAAGGTTTAACATACTCATAACCTGAGTCTTTTTTATGCATAAACATCCACACGATCTCTGGCAAGAACGCATTTAGCGCATAATTTTTACAATATAAATATGACCAAAAAGACAGTCCGTTTTTTCTATACTCTTCCAGTGCCTCTATCAATCGCACACTATGAACCAAGGGGTACATTGCTGTCCACTCTCTAACTCCAGATAAACAAACACTTAATGGGTCTTTTTTAAAGTATGCAACTGATTCCGAAAACGCCTCAGAAAAAACCTTCACATGAGGAAATGTATTATCAAAATGAGAAAACACCCTAAAATCAAAAAGTGCTTTTTGATCAAGGCAATCAACATGCTCATCCCAGTTTTTTTTTCTAAAAACAGACAAAAACATTCCTCCTAAGAAATCAAATGAAACAGATGGGTTAATTAACTGAAAAAAAGGCATCTCTTTTTCTTCATTCCACTTGGAGAAAGTATTCATATACTGAGGAAGATTCTTTGTATCAAAAGGGTGAGGAAAGGAATTTAAATAATCAGAATTCAAATCACATGAGTTTATATAAAAAAAATCAACACAAGGGTGCTCATCTATTAACTGGCACACCTCACATATAGCGTTAGGCATCAAAAGATCATCATCGCCAAGTAACCAGACAAACTCTCCCTTAGCCATTGATATAACATTACTAAAGTTTCTAGGTATGCCAATATTTTCGCTATTCTTACAATAACTAATATTTAAGTGTTTTTTTGCATTTTCAATCACCTTAGCCGTATGATCAGTCGATCCATTATCGGACACGCAAACTTGAACATCTTCGCGAACACCAGATAACACAATAGAATTTAAACAATTAGCCAAATGTTCTGCTCTATTATAGGTAGGAACACAAATAGAAAGCTTCATTTTCTAAACACTCCATTAATCATCATCACTTAATAAAACTGGACTTTCAACCACAGTTAAAAAACAAAGCATCAATCAACACCTCCTCAAATAATAAGTAATATCATCTAAAGGGTACAAGTGACTTAGATATAACTCGTAATAATGCGGATATTTATTTGCCAATTTAATCATTATTTTCTTAGTCCAACGGTTCTCTAATGTTTCATTAAACACTATACTTTCAATAACAAACCTTGCATGCGTGTAATCATATCGCTGGCAAATAATATGATCTGGATCATAGTATGCAAAAGAATCCACTGTAAAAAAATGTTTATGAGTCGGGTCAATAAATGCCCATAAAGAGCGAAAGTATGGCACAATCACCTTCACAGTCCCTTCAGGCTTACATATTCGATAAACCTCCTCCATCACCCTCATTGGATCATCCAGGTGTTCCAAAACATTATCAAGATAAACCGCATCCATTTCTCCATCATCAAACGGGTAAGGAAAAGAGTTCAAATCATGAATAACATCCGCATCATGCCTGTCCGAATGATCCACACCTATCGCCCCTGCACGTTTCTTTTTACCACATCCAAGATCAAGCACCTTAATCGTTTGATTCATTATATTCCCTCACCTAGCTATTTATTACAAATAATATTACAGTTTTCCAAAACCTTACCATAACAATAAAGTTTCAAATTAAAAGTGCATTCACGTTCTTTCGACAAACATCGGTTTGCAGGCAACCATCTAAACAACCAACAACCTACGTATTTCAGATCTATTCAAACCTATCAACCATGGGACTAGCCAAAGGATAGAAATAACAAGCATCAAATAAATCAGCCCCGTGCACACAAAAGGTAGTATCAAATTAAAAAGGTTCACTTTATCCATATCCAAAAACATTCCAACAACAATCTTCGACACATATCCCGAACCTAATATAAGAGGGATCCCAACAACTTGATATTTCCAATCAAACGCCCAGCCTGTACATCGTGCAATAACCCAAGACTGCAAGTTTACAGTGACAACCCCAAGCAAAACCATCTTCAAAGCCAACCCTGCTGCCCCCATATCTAACCCAACAATAAATGAATTATCTTCTGGAGCTAGAACATAAAAAGTTAGTGGTATGGAGCACAACATGGAAAAAGATGCAAGCCATGCAAATCGTTTCGTATAGCCAGATGCCAACAGCATTGCTCCACCCACCTGTCCTAATGATTGATGAATAGGATATAAAAACATTACTGCTAATACAGGCCATCCTTCGATATACATCTCTCCAAGTACAATCCTAACGATTTGCTCAGACCAAGGAATCAAAAAACCAGCCACAATTGCACTAATTATAACCAACCCTCGACTTACTTTTCGATAAAGGTTCTCCGCTCGCAAAAAGTCTTTCTTTTCCCATGCTTCAGCAATCTCTTTCCAAAAAACATTTAACACTGATGTTGTTGCCAACACTGCAACAGCAGCAAATTGAAAAGAAACTTGAAAATAACCCTGTTGAGCCGCACCGCCATATTTCTGAAGTAACCATTTGTCTGCAAAGTCATATGAAAAAGCGATGAATGACAATACAATCAAAGGTTTACAATATTTCCAATACTCACCCAAAATAGGGGTTAGAAGAGAGGTTTCCTCACTAAGCGTATGATTTTTTTTCAAATATCTATATGCAATAATTACGGCGAGAACATACAGTCCTAATAATCCAATAAGTATATTTTTAACCGACAATAATCCCCATACCCACAAAGCTACGATCATCATAAAATAAGAGAGCGCCACCAAAATGTTTAATAACTGAACACGGCCTGTCTGCCGACTCGACTCACCTATTGTACCAATCATTTGCCAAACTTGCTGCTGCATAAACACTGCCAAAAAAGCAAAAACAACCATGTTTAAAGAATGCCCAAGCCAAATTCTCTCAAATAAATCACTAGGACTAATGAGCAGAACAAACAACAACGTAATAAGGAGCTGCAAGCCCAACCATGCAAAGTAATACATAAAAAACTGACTACTATGAGGTTTCTTAGAAATAAATGTACGAAAGGCATTCGAGCTTCCCATATCTAATAGTGTACGTATGGATATAAAGCTTCCCAACAGAAACATTAAATCGCCATACCCCACTGGGGTTAACCCCCTAGCGATAACAATTCCCGTAGCAAATGTAATCACTGCTCGAAGAGCATTCGCAACCGTGGATGTTAGAAATCTTGCTTTTACAGATTTAGAATGAATCATGCTATGTAGAGCAAGAACGTTCAGCCTCTAAAAGCACTCGCCGAAGCTCCTTTTCCCATAACTCTATAGCATCTGGAGATGTTCGGGCAAACTGATTACAAAATACTTTCACCGCCTGCTGCCTATCAACATCATTCCACCATAACTCCACATCAGCATAAGCATATTGAACAGCTTCCGCAGCAGCTTCAGGCTGATCAAAAAGAATGCCCGCATCACGCAATAAATCAAAATAAGGCTCAGCCTCAGGTTTTAATCGGTTATTATCTCTATCCCAAAATAAAATGGTTGGTTTATTCGATGCCAAAGCCTCTGTAAATGTAGTCGATAAGTGATCACATACATAAAGCCGACATTTCTCTAAGCTTTCAAGGAAGGGCACATCCCAAGAATCCAACTTTAAACTTGGTTCGATCTCTTTCAAGCGCGGAATCAGCCCCCAGCCATTATCTTGATAGTGGGCACGAAGGGATATTTCTGATAAAAAATCATTAGATAAAGCTCCTAAGAATTTTTTTTGCCCAGATAAATAATTCTGAAACATACTTGGAGCATCATTAAATTCTATCAGGTAACGAGGGGAAGAAGTTGTAACCCAAAGCACTCCTTGTTTTGAATTGCTTGCCACAATCTCCTTAATATTTGTCAATTTTGATGCAGGCATAGGAACAACTTTTCCAAGGCTCCCTGTCCAGCCCCATGAATAATAATAATCCACTATTGAGGATTCATGTTCTTCTCCAAAAAAATCCAATACTGCTCCATAGCCCCCCCCATGAGGAGTACCTAATAATATTGCGCCTTTTTCTGAACTTTCCGCCGCCCATGATTTAAAAGCCTCATCGTAGTACCAGGAGTTCGCACTAAAAACAACCTTTACTGAACGTGGATACTCTCTATTTCCTGCTTCATAAGCAGCCTGGTATCCTTCTACAAAACACATCGGAATATCTGAATATAGCATTTCTGACAAACATTTTAGAAAAATATCTTCTCCAAATGGCTTTTTGATTGCATTTCGAATACTTATATCATACTTACATTCTATTTTTATTGCATTTTGAGCCTTCATTAAAAAAATCTTGCCTATAAGCTTTCTCAGTAAATAAAATTCAAATGCATGCGGAAAATAGGTACTCCTAAAAACCACACTTACTGGGCTTACTTTAGATAGTATAAAAATATATAACTTGGAAATCTTATTAATAACTTTATGTTTCCATGAACTTCGCGTTAACCTACAATATAAAGAGTTTTCTTCACTCTCAATACTAACTTTTGGAAAACTTTTACCAAGAAAGCGAAGTATTTTTGAATACACCTGCAAGTTAAAAGAATCTTCAAAAAGGTTACTTACATAAGCCAATGTATCTACAGGAGTTACAAAGGAATCTTCAGAAAGAGTTGTTGTTGTCAAGCTTGGAAACTGATGTAAAGCGCGAGTAATATGTTCATATCTATCATAAGTTGCAGTTAAATAGGTTTGCAACCACGGTCCAAGAAGTATACGCCAATAACGAAGACTGTGCTGTTTTCCATGCATTTGATTCAACACTACTGCCAATATAGGCAATACGACCTCATACACACCCTTTACATAAACATAAGCCTCATGAGTAGATTCCACATCACAAAAAGCATTATCCAACACCCTCCCATCAAGACTTTTCCAAAAAGAACGCTTGTCATAAACCCTACACCATTCCCCTAAAAAAATTATACTTTTATCAGTATCCCACAAAAAATCTTGAGCAGTTGTTGCTAAATAATATTTATTTTCCATGTTTGCTATGCGGTTAGCACATTTTTGTGATTCTAACAGCTATACCATGCTTTTTCATTTCTTGTTTTATATCCTCAGGGGTAAATTGAGAAAAATGAAAGATATAGGCAGCAGCTATTGCATCAGCCCCATTCGCAATAGCTTCAACTGCATGGCTAGGATGCCCCATTCCACCATTCAAGATAATCGGTATATTCAACTCACCCCTAAACAGTTTAATCAAACTTATATCATAACCTTTAGCTAAACCTTCGTGATCCACTGATGTTAAAAGTATTTCTCCCGCTCCATAAGCTTGATACTTCTTAGCTAAAGCTACTGGACATATATTCAACACTCCTTTACTTTTATTAAACACTTTATATGCACCATTTATTTTTTTCACATCTATGGAACAAATCACACATTGAGATCCAAATATAGTAACCGCTTCTTTAATAAAGCTTGGGTCATCAATCGCTTTAGAATTTATTGCAATCTTATCAGCCCCTGCCTCTAAAACTTTGTATATATCAGCTATCGACTTTATACCTCCACCAATTGTTAGTGGCATAAAACACTCATTCGCTATGTCTGTAATGATTTCAGTATTAATCACTTCATCAATACTCGCATCTATATCAAGAACTATTAACTCATCGACATTTCTAGAGTTATAAACTCTTACCGTTGATATAGGGTGTCCTATCGTTCTAAATGAATCATATTTTATACTTTTTACAAGCTGCCAATTTTTCAAGAGAACGCATGGAATCACCCTATGTTTTAACATGTCAATTAATCTCAATATTAATAAAATTTTTTAACACTCTTAAACCTACAGATTGACTTTTCTCTGGATGAAACTGAACAGCATAAATATTTTCCTTCGTTACAGAAGATACAAACTCTCCTCCATAATTAGTGGTGCTAGTTACTATATTTTCGTTAGTTTGAAAATAATAAGAATGCACAAAATATAAATCACTGTTCTCTAGCACATTCTGAAACAAAACATCTTGTTTTTTATAACTGATATTATTCCAGCCAGTATGAGGTACTTTTAGCTTTTTTTCTTGAGATGCAAAGTCAAATTCAACAACTTCAGCATCAACCCAGCTTAGACCATCCGTCTCCCCATGCTCACAACTTTTCCTACTAATCAACTGCATTCCAAGACATATCCCTAAAAAAGTCTTTTTTTCTTGTATCACAACTTGATTTAACACTTCTATTAATCCCAAAGCTTCTAAATTTCGCATTCCATCTCTAAAAGCTCCCACCCCAGGAAGAACAACTTTCGAGGCATTACGAATTACATCACAGTCTTTTGAAATTACCGCATTCTCTCCAAGCTTCTCAAAAGCCTTTTGAACAGAGCGTAGGTTTCCCATGTTATAGTCAATGATTACAATGGAACTATCTAACAATGTACTCTTCCTTTCTAACTAAGGAGCCATCAATATCCCTAACAAAAACACCATTAGAATCTCTTTTAAAAATCCTCTTATTCGTATAAGAATCCACAATTTTATTAAATTCTTTTTCTGTAAATCCTGTAAATTCCAAGTATTTCTCAATCGCTTTTTTTGGCAGCCGACCATCATACTTATTAACCAACCTAACAGCCTGTTCTCTAGTAATATAGCCAAGCCTTACATCTAAACAGGCGTTATCTGTAGCTCTTCCGAAGCCAAACTTTACATATTTAAGATAATCATGCAGATGATTACTGTAGCAATCAAGGTTTTCAAAATTCTCATATGTTGTTTCAATTGGTCTATCGGCCACTTTAAAACCATGGGATTTAGATTTTTTCAACACTTCTCTTAAATCCCATTTGAAGTAATAACCTAAAAATAATCCTGTAACTTCCACTCTATTAATTTCCTCATCACTTGCATATTGATAAAGAGCCAAATCCTTCTTTGTTAACCCATCCACTCCTACCATATCAGATATCCGGTTCCCTAATAGACCACCAAACTCTTCTAACCATTGTCTATCAAGGGTGTTTCTATTTTTACTAGATGCAGGCCCCCCATATTCTATCTGCGGGCTTTCTCCCCAGATAATAAGCGGTACATTAAGATTAACTGCAAACTTAGGAACTGTCGTAAATATTCCTAAATGATTTTGCCATTCATTATCTCCAGTCCTAATGAACGCTTCTTTTGCCAACTTTTTATAAACAATAGGATTTCTTTTAATATGAATTAAATCAACGCCCAAGTTATTTAAATTTTCAAGGTTTTTCACTCCAATCTCTGTGGGGATTGATGGTTCAAAACATATACAAATAGGGTTCAATCCTAATTCCAGAATCTTCAACACTTGAAAAGTAGAGTCCTTTCCGCCACTAACCCCAATAACACAATCATAATCAGGATGGACTTTATAACTTTTCACCAATGATAAAAACTCGGCTTCTCTAGCACCCCAATTAACCTTAGAATTCTTAGAGTCCTGAGATTGACATGCATCACAGACTCCATCATCAAAATGCAAATCAGGTTTTGTATTTGGCATCACACAATTTTTACAATATTTCATTCGTCCCTACCTTTCACCATATTTATTTTAGCTCTATCCCCAGAAAAACAATCCACATTTGACATTTTACCAATAAACTCAGGCAGGTATTTAGGGGGAGTCCCATATCCAGGTCTCACACTTCTAATATTATCTTCGGTAAATACTTCACCCTTTTTAATATCCTTTGCTACATAAAGACTACGCGAAAAAACCCTGCTTTTTTTCTTTTTCTCTGTTATGGAATAATCTACTTTTCCAAGAAGCTTCTCAGCATCCCTCACTGCTTTTATCATTTGTGCAAATTCTTCTTTGTCTAATGAAAAATCAGCATCTGCACCACCAATGGATTTATCTAAAATAAAATGCTTCTCAACCACCTTTGCGCCAAGCGTTGCCGCAACAACTGGAGCTGTTGTACCCAGTGTATGATCTGAAAAACCACTAATTACACCAAACGTTTCTGCAAGGTTTGGAATAGTGGTTAAGTTTGCATCTTCTAATGCTGCTGGGTAGGCAGATGTACACTTCAAAAGAATAATATCATGATTCCCTTCGCTTCTACAAATATCAACCGCATCCTGAATTTCCTCAATCGTCGCAATGCCTGTCGAAATAATCATAGGCTTACCTTTACTTGCTGTATATCGAATAAGTTCATAGTCAGTAATTTCAAATGATGCAATTTTGTACGCCGAAGGATTAAATTGCTCCAAAAAATCCACCGCCGTTTTATCAAATGGTGACGAAAAGATGTCTATCCCGATCTCTCTCGCATATGCAAAAAGCTCCTCATGCCATTCCCAAGGCAAGGATGCTTCTTGATACAAATCATATAGTTTTTTATTATCCCACAAGGTTCCACCCTTAATAATAAAGTCTTCACGATCACTATTTAAAGTGATCGTATCGGCTGTATACGTTTGCAACTTAATTGCGTTTGCACCAATTTCTTTCGCAGCCTTAATAGTCTCTTTTGCGATAGAAATATCACCACCATGGTTGGCACTTAACTCTGCAATAATAAATACACCATCTGCCTCAAAATTAAAATTTTTAATTTTCAATGTCGCAACTCCATGCCTAAGACACCTTGCCCATTAACTTCAAACATTTTATTTTCCTTAAACCCACACCTTTTATACAACTTTATTGCCAACTTGTTTTCCACAAACACTTCTGAAAGAATACTTTTCAACTTTAACACTCGAAACCCATAGTCAAGAATCGCTTTCATCAATAAATCTCCTACTCCTCTAAGGTTCGGGTTAGCATAAATACCAAGTTCGGCTGTCTTATTCATAAAGTCAATACACGTAAGACCTACAACCCCAATATTGTCATCTCCTCTACAGGCTAGAAAGTACACCCTATCTTTTTTTTCTGCCAGAGACTCAATATACATCATATGATCACTTAAATTGATTTCATCTTGCGAAAACATCCACTTCCGAACACAAGGATTATTTCGCCACTTTAAAACCATTTTCTTATCATCAACTGACAAATCTACGAAGTTCCTCAAGCGTACCGTTATAGAATCAACAAGCGATATGATATTATTTTCTAGTTCAGTTGAATTAAACGTCGAAAGAGCAAGGTGGTTATTCTTCATCAGATAACTATGCATTTCCCCTTGGTTATCCGCAGTTTTAATGGATATAATAGGCAAGTCCAGATACAAAGCCTCATTCACTGTTACACTTGGCGTTAAAATGGCAAAATCCACATCACTCATTAATTGAGCCATTTCACTTGTGTTAATATGCAGGATTACATTTTTTCGGTCTTTTACATAATTTTTAAGAGCCTTCAAATTATGGTTTGCAGTGGTTGTTACCACATCTGCATGAAGGCTTTGATATTTTTCAAGGCATTGTAATATTTCAATATTCCTATTTTTTGAATCAGCCCCCCCCATAGCAATCAATACTTTTTTAGGCGTTAAGTTTGACTTTTTCTTTTTGGTCATCAAAAATTCTTCGCGCAAAAGAGTAAATTCTGAACCGCACCTCAACTCACAACTTTCAGGTATCAACCCTTTATAACGTACCTCATCTGCATAAATATTATGATTCAATAAAATATCACAATAATGTTTTTCATAAGTATCATCAAATGCCAAAATCTGAACCTGCATTGCATCCTTTAATGCCTTTTCATCACTAGCATCAATACCATAGTGATCAATCACAACCAAATCGATATGATACTTTTTAACTAATCGGATTAGCTCTTGAACATCATTTGAACTCACTATTACAAGCTTATACCCTTGCTCTTTAATTTTATGATTGATATTTCCTGCTAAGTCCTGAGTCGCAAATGTGATGATTGCATCTTTATACTGCTCAGCCAGCACCAAATCTCTCATTACATGACCTGTTCCAATCATTGATGATGAATCGACCCTAAAAAGAATATTTTTCATTCCTATTAACTTTTCTGCAAAGCTTCGTACATAAACTCAGCCCGCTTCCAATCTTCAAGTGTATCAATGTCTTGAACCAAATGCCTTGGCAAAATAACTGGGAGGCTTGATTTTCCAAACATTATATCACTCGAATCCACACCAGATTTCGTCCAGTAAAACTGCCCTGCATCTTGAAAGGCTTCTTCAAGATCTTGGCTCCTAGATAAAAAGTGTTCTGGTGTAAACATCTCACACCGGCCGCTCCCATCAATTTTAAAAGCTCTCTGAATAGGAAACGGCATGGACGTGGCCGAAAAAGAATTGACCGCATCTGAACTCTGTAATTTTTCCAGCCCTTCTATAAGGTACTGAGACTGAAGCAACGGTGCTGTAGCATAAATAGTACAAACATAATCAAATACTTCACCTTTTTCTTCCAAGCTCTTAAGCGCATGTTCTATCACATCCAAAGTCCCTGTAAAATCATCAGAAAGCTCTACTGGTCTTACAAAAGGAACTTCCGCCCCATACTCTTTAGCAATCGCCGCAATCTCTTCATCATCTGTTGAGACAACAATCTTATCAAACAACCCAGATTCGATTGCTGTTTGAATTGAATAGGCAATCAAAGGTTTACCATGAAAGCTCTTGATGTTTTTCCTAGGGATTCTTTTACTTCCACCACGAGCAGGTATGATTGCAATAGCTTTCATACTCCCTCCTTCTTAACAAGTGCTATCTTAAGCACTTCAACCACTTTATCCTGCTGCTCAAAAGTCATGCCAAAATACACTGGAATACTAAGCACCCTTTGGTGATAGATTTCTGATTCTGGAAAATCACCCTTACTAAAACCCATTTTCTCATAATAAGGCTGCCGATGAACTGGGATATAATGCACGTTTACACCGATACCATTGGCTATCAATTCATTGTATATTTGTTTTTGCCCTTTTTCGACTTGCTCTAAATCAATTAAAATGGGGTAAAGATGATAAGATGAGTAAGTAAGGCAGTTCTGAAATGGTAATGTGATAGGAAGTCTCACAAGCAACTCATCATAACGCACAGCAAGGGCATGTCGCTTGGCTACGAATTGATCCAACCGTTTTATTTGACTAATGCCTAATGCCGCTTGAAGTTCCGTCATTCGATAATTAAAGCCTAAATCAATCTGTTGATAGTTCCATATCTCTTCTTCAGGGCGGTCATCCATATCTTCAATGTCACTACTAATCCCATGACTCCGATATAGTGCTAGTTTTCTCGCAATATTTTGATCATTGGTTGTCGCAAGCCCACCTTCTGCCGTTGTGATAATTTTTACAGGGTGAAAACTAAACACAGTAATATCACTATATTGGCAGCCACCAATCGCTTTATCTAAATACTTTCCACCAATTGCATGGGCTGCATCCTCAATGATTTTAAAGCCATATTGATTAGACAGTGTTTTAATTTCACGCATGTCACATGACTGACCTGCGAAATGTACAGGAATAACAATTTTAGGCAGCGAACCACTTTCTTCTGCCAGTTCAAGCTTATCACGCAAAGCATCCACACTCATATTGTATGTCTGCGAGTCAATATCTACAAAATCAACTGTTGCGCCGCAATAAAGCGCGCAGTTCGCCGAAGCAACAAATGTATTGGGCGATGTCCAAAGAACGTCACCTTTACCTAACCCCAAGGATAAACAAGCAATATGTAAAGCTGATGTCGCACTATTGACTGCAACAGCATAATCCGCACCGCAATACTCAGCTACCGATGATTCAAATGCAGGAACAGCGGGACCTTGCGTTAAAAAATCAGATTGTAAAACTTCAAACACGGCTGAAATATCATTTTCTGAAATATCTTGTTTGCCATAAGGAATCATACTCACTTAAATCTTTCCTATCTTACTCTCATTACTTTTCAACCATGATTGCAACGCATCAACGCTGAGCCAATCGGGATTGTTATCCGAACTATAGTTAAAGCCTTCATGAACTTTTTTACCATCTTTAATCCTGTTGGGATCAGTTGCCCACTCATGAATCACTGGAAGAATTTTGAAATGCTCAGGGTATTCATACGTATAATAAGCATCTTCCTCGCCAATCATTTGCTCATGCAACTTCTCGCCAGGACGAATGCCAACAATCTTTTGCTTGGCTTGAGGCGCAACTGCTGTAGCAACATCGGTGACTTTCATGGATGGGATCTTTTTCACATAAATCTCACCGCCAATCATATCCTCAAACGCATGCCATACCAATTCCACACCTGCATCTAAAGTAATCATAAAACGTGTCATTCTATCATCAGTAATAGGCAAAACACCTTGATCTTTAATGGATTCAAAAAATGGAATAATCGAACCACGCGACCCCATCACATTCCCATAACGAACCACGCTAAAGATAGTATCATGCAAGCCTGCATAAGAATTCCCAGCAACAAAAAGTTTATCCGAAGTTAATTTGGTTGCCCCATATAAATTTGCAGGTGCACTTGCCTTATCTGTTGATAACGCAACCACTTTCTTGACCCCTCTATCAATACAAGCATCTATCAAATTCATTGCACCAAACACATTCGTCTTAACACATTCAAATGGATTATACTCAGCTGTAGGGACAATCTTCGTGGCCGCTGCATGCACAACATAATCAATCCCATCCAACGCTCTCATAAGGCGCTCCTTATCTCGTACATCACCAATAAAGAAACGAACGCGAGGATCATTCACATACAGTTTAGCCATTTCCCACTGCTTCATTTCATCACGCGAATAAATAACCAAACGACGTGGGGTATACTTCTCTAAAGTCATGGATACAAAAGCATGCCCAAAAGAGCCCGTTCCTCCAGTAATCAGAATATCTTTGTTGTCATATATATTACACTGCGTACTTACACTCATTAAATTTTAATCCTCTCACTCCTAAACTCATTGCATCTAGGAAAATTTTCTTATTACACCTGACCCAACAAATCACTATCACAAAATGGGAAATCATTATGCCTCGCCGCTTACAATATGTATAGTTTCACCACGTTATACCTGATTTATAAATTTAAAAGGACAGCCCTGATAACATATTAAAATCTTTTACGACAAAGGGCTTAAAATGCCCCAAGGCTATCACACGAATGCACAAACGAATTCACATTCAAGAGAAATTATACAACAATCCAGCCCCACAAATAGTGAGTTATCAGAACGCTTTGAAATCAACGAGAAGACCGTTTCCAAATGGAGAAACAGAGACCACTTAACAGATAATAGTTCGCGTCCACACACACTATTCAACGCTCTTTAACAGATATTGAAAGAGAAGTCACGATTAAAGTGGTAACTTATGTAAGTGAGGCTGATTTAGACAAATTCTTAATCTATTACAACACATGGTGGCTTAAAAAAGGAATTAAAGGTTAGAAGGCCCTTTGAAGCCATACAATGTTGGTATAGAATAAAACCAGAATTTTTTAGAAAATCACCTGATATGTTTCGAGCTGAACCTTTAAAAAACCATGGTACAACGTAGTGAAACCTGACAAGTTTTATTCAGGCATTGTTATGGAGAATTCGTTTTACTGATAAGCGTTGGAAATCAATGGGGCAGATATTGGCAAAATGTCATTCATTAGCGGTTAGTTTGCCAAATAGTGTTACAGAATAATAAAGGAATAATTGTTAGATGTGTGGAATAGCAGGTTATTGGGGTAAACGTGGAGCCGATGCCAATGTGGCAGAGAAAATGGCGTTGCAAATACAGCACCGGGGGCCTGATGGGGCTGGTGTTTGGCTGAGTAAAACAGGCGGTCTGGCCATGACGCATCGGCGTTTGGCAGTTATTGATTTGTCGCCAGCCGGACATCAACCAATGATTTCACCTTGTAAACGTTATACGCTAGTGTTTAATGGTGAAATTTATAACCATTTAGCTATTCGTCAAGATCTGGAGCGCGAAGGCGGTCATTTTGACTGGCGCGGACATTCAGATACCGAGACCTTATTGGCGGCCTTACGACATTGGGGATTAGAAAAAGCACTTCAGCAACTCAATGGCATGTTTGCTTTCGCTTTGTGGGATGCAGCAGACAAAACACTATTTTTGGCGCGTGATCGCATGGGGGAAAAGCCACTTTATTATGGACAGAATAAGGGCAGTTTTTTCTTTGGTTCAGAACTAAAGAGCTTTAAGGCACACCCTCATTGGCAGGCAGATATTGACCGTGATGCTTTGTCGTTATTTATGCGCCATAATGCTGTACCTTCACCTTGGAGTATTTATAAAGGCATAAAAAAATTACCCCCAGCACATTTTGTGGTGATTCGTGAAACTGGAAATGAGGTATCTGAACCCCATTGTTATTGGAATTTAGCTGAAATTGCTGAAAAAGGTGTTGCCAACCCTAAACAAGATAGTGCGGAAGCTATGGATGAGCTTGATGTATTACTTCGTGATGCGATAAAAAGTCGTATGGCAGCTGATGTGCCATTGGGCGCTTTTTTATCGGGTGGTTTTGATTCAACGATGGTGGCGGCATTAATGCAAGCGCAGTCTTCTCGCCCCGTTAAAACTTTTACCATTGGATTTAACGAGCAAGGCTATAATGAGGCAGTTCATGCCAAAGCCGTGGCGAAGCATTTAGGTACAGATCATACTGAGCTGTATGTTACGTCAGAAGAGGCGATGGCCGTTATTCCTCGGTTGCCAACGATTTGGGATGAGCCTTTTTCTGACTCTTCACAAATACCTACGCTGTTAGTTAGCGAGTTAGCACGAGAACATGTCACCGTTAGCTTGTCTGGTGATGGAGGGGATGAGCTGTTTTGTGGCTATAGTCGTTATACACAAGGCTATCAAATTTGGCATAAACTACAGTTTTTACCGGCTCCTTTACGTCAAGCTATTGGCTCCCTGATGCAGGTGTTTCCTGGAGCACCATTAGAATACCTACTTGGTTTTTTACCCAAGCGTTTTCAAATTCCCCATTTCGCTGATCGCCTGCCAAAATTGGGGAGTGTAGTCAAAGAAAAATCAGGCGAATCGTATTATCAAAATCTAGTATCACATTGGAAAAATCCAGATCAATTGGTATTGGGTGCCACTGAGCCTCAAACAATATTTAGCCAGCCAGAGAAATTACCAAAGCTTAATGATTTTCGTGAGCAGATGATGTATTTGGACAGCATAACTTATCTACCTGATGATATTTTGACCAAGGTAGATAGAGCGAGTATGGCAGTGAGTTTAGAAGCTCGTGTACCATTATTAGATCACCGTATCGTAGAGTTTGCTTGGCAAGTCCCTATGTCGATGCAATATCGTGATGGCAAGGGTAAATGGTTATTGCGTGAGGTGCTGTATCGTTATGTTCCTCGGGAATTAATGGAACGCCCTAAAATGGGCTTTGGTGTACCGATTGATGAATGGCTTCGTGGGCCGTTACGAGATTGGGCGGAAGCATTATTAGATGAAAAAAGATTGCGTGAGGAAGGTTTTTTTGACCCTATGCCCATACGAAAAATGTGGCAAGAGCATGTCAGTGGCAAACGTAGGTGGCATTATTATTTATGGGATGTGTTGATGTTTCAGGCTTGGTTGGAGGGATAAATAAAGAATCCCTTGCTATTGTGTAGAGTGGGAGTTTATAAATTTGATTTTTACGCTATTAATAGCGTAATTATTGGTGCTATAATGAGCCTTTTACGGCTTTGTTATGAGAGAAAATTATGTTAGCTATTACAGCCAATGACTTAAAGCGCAATGGGGTGTCGGGTATTGAGCGTGCTATGTTGGAGAGTGAGGATAGCCAAGTGTGCGTTGATGTTAGAGGTAAAGCTAAATATGTCATTTTGGCTGTTGAGGAGTTTAATCTTTTTCGAGAATATCAATTGGATAAAGCAATAGCCGAAGCCGAATATTGTCTGAAAACAGGTGATGTGCGAGTGATTGATAATTTAGATAATTATGCCCAGCAATTGCAGGATGAGATAAAACGTGACACTTAAAATTATTCGTCCTGAGTCCTATGTTAAGCGAGAAATTAAGTTTTTTAAGAAACATCCTGAGCTTATTAATCAATATGCAAAAACGCTTAAACTTTTGTCATTAGATATAAATCACCCATCATTAAGGTTGCATGCGATAAAAACAAAATCTTGTCATTCTATTTCCATTAATATGCAATATCGGGTTTTATTAACGCTGAAATTAGTAAAAGATGGACAAGTTGTTCTTATTGATGTTGGTGATCACGGTTTATATTCAGGTTAAGGAAAGATGAAGAACAAAAATAAAAAGCTACTGTTTATTGTTAATGTTGACTGGTTTTTTGTTTCTCACCGCTTACCTATTGCATTAAAAGCATTAGAAGAAGGCTATGAAGTGCATCTTCTTTGTGCGCTTACAGATAAAGCTGACTATCTTGAAAGTCTTGGATTAGTTGTTCACCCTTTTCTCTTTACTCGAAGTGGTAAAAATATTTTTAATGAAATAATTTGCATAGCCAATCTCTATCGACAGGTTAAGCGGATAAAGCCCGATTTGATTCACTTGGTAACCATCAAGCCCGTGCTTTATGGGGGTATTGTAGCTAGATTAGCTAAAGTACCGGTAGTGGTATCAGCTATTTCTGGGCTTGGCTTCCTTTTTGTTGAACGAAAGGGGGTGAAAGCCAGGTTATTTCGGTCTGCTATTCTATTTTTATATAGACTGGCAATGGGTCACTCTAATCAACGTGTGATCTTTCAGAATTTTGCCGATATGAATGCTTTGTTGGTGGCAGGTGGTGTGCAAAAAGGTAAGGTAAGAATGATTCGGGGGTCTGGCGTTGATCTTCAAGACTATCCGGTGGAGTCGGAGTCTGAAGGTGTACCTGTTGTGGTAATGGCATCTCGTTTGTTAAAAGATAAAGGAGTTATTGAATTTGTTGAAGCTGCAAAAATTCTTAAGGCTAAGGGGGTTAATGCACATTTTAAGTTGATAGGTGACACTGATCCAGAAAATCCTGCGAGCGTAACAGCTGAAGATATAGAAACTTGGGAAAAAGAGGGGAATGTTGATTGTTTAGGGTTTCGTTCAGATATTGCTAAGTTATTTTCACAGTCCCACATCGTCACTTTGCCATCCTATCGTGAAGGTCTGCCAAAGGTTTTAATTGAAGCGGCTGCTTGTGGCAGAGCCGTGATTACAACAGATGTGCCTGGGTGTCGTGATGCAATCATTCCCAATGTGACAGGTATTCTTATACCTGCACGAGATGCGAGGGCTTTAGCAGAAGCCATTGAGCAGTTGATTAACGATGCAAGTTTACGTCATAAAATGGGACAGGCAGGGAGAAAGCTAGCTGAGCGAGAGTTTAGTATTGAGAAGGTTGTGTCTGCTCACTTTGATATTTATCATGAATTAGAGGTGGCTAGACGTGCCTAATAAGAGCAAAGAGGATGCCCCCTATCTAATGTAATGGTAGACCCTGAGGGCTGCACGAAGGTGACGGTTTGTTGAATTAAGCGTATCGTAGAATAATTAGGGTATAAGTGCTGAGGAGTAAAAGATGTTAAATATACAAATTGATGATTCTGAATTGGAAGAAAGTATTAAGTATGCTTTTGGCGATAATAATGAGTTGATTGGTAATGCTTTTGTAAAGTTTATTCAAATGCAAAAGATAAAACAGGATGTGGCTATTTCAATTGAACAGCTTGATGCCGGAAATAGGCAGCCATTAAAGCATGTGATGGGAAAACTCCAAGCCAAATATGAGTAGTAAAAAGATTGTATTTTCTCCTCTTGCGCAACAGAGGCTGGAGGCGATAGCTGATTATCTTTATCAGTAACAAGTGTCTGGTGTATTTATTTTAGACTATTTAGCACAACTTGAAGAATGGCTTGAGAATATTTTGGGCTTATTTCCAGAGTCTGGGAGATTAATGCCTGAGTTCGGTGAAAATGTTTGGCGAGTAGTTTATCGTGAATATAGTATTATTTATCGTCTTGAGCGTGACGAGATAGAAATTCTTACTATTTATAGAGAGAATAAACCGTAAAGTTGACTGATGTGGTCATAATCATTCGATTTACAGTAACAAAATAAGGAAGTGAAATGGGGTCAGCCAGCTTGATTTTTCTAATGTTTTGCTAGTCTTAATGTTGATGCGGTTGCCAGTGCAGTTCTTTGAACTACTTCCAGTAAAGTTGGGTTTTAAATGAGGCTGCTGGTTACAGGTGCAACTGGCTTTGTTGGTCAAGCCTTGGTGAGTGAGTTACTAGCGGAAGAGTTTTCTGTTTCTGCTTTAGTGCGCAGTGAAACCGCTTATCTGCCAAGTGGTATAAACAAGCTTATCGTTGCTGATTTAGCTGCGCTGGCTGATTTTAGAGCTGTATTGATTAACATTGAGGTTGTTATTCATTTGGCGGCTAGGGTGCACATAATGGATGATGGTGCGGGTGATCCCTTAGCTGAATTCCGTAAAATGAACACTGATGCGACGTTACGTTTAGCAAAACAAGCGGCTGAAGCTGGGGTTAAGCGTTTTGTTTTTTTAAGCTCCATTAAGGTTAATGGTGAAATGACGGCGATAGGTAAGCCGTTTAAACCCGATGATGGCTTTGTGCCTGATGACCCTTATGGCTTATCCAAGTACGAAGCTGAACAAGGTTTGTTGGCGTTGGCTAAAGAAACGGGTATGGAGGTGGTGATTATTAGGCCGCCTTTGGTGTATGGGCCAGGTGTTCGTGCTAATTTTGCTTCTATGATGAGCTGGGTTAAAAAAAGCGTTCCTTTGCCTTTTGGTGCGATTCACAATCAGCGTAGCCTTGTGGCGTTAGATAACTTGGTCAGTTTTATTATTCATTGCATAGATCACCCAAAAGCAGCCAATGAGGTGTTTTTAATTTCAGATGGAGAGGATGTCTCCACCACCGAGTTATTACAAAAAGTTGCTAAGGCTTTGGGTAAGCGGTCGTGGTTACTGCCTATCCCTGTGAGTTGGATGAGTTTTGCTGCAAAATTAGTGGGCAAAGAGGATGTGGCGAATCGTTTGTTCGGTTCTTTGCAGGTGGATAGCTCAAAAGCATCTAATTTATTGGGTTGGAAGCCCGTGGTTACAATGGATGAGCAGTTGAAGAAAATGGTTAAGCATTAATAGTTTGATTTTTTGATAGGGGTGGTTTTAACTGTTTTAGCCAAGTGAATCACTTGGGGTATATTTTCTGGTAAAAAAGTTACAGGTTAAATCATCATGACGTATGCAAAAAGCGTCGGGGGCAAGTCTTTCATTATAAGGTTCTTAGTGCGTGAGTGTGATAATGAAAGACCGGTCTCCGAATCTCCCGCGAATCTCTGTAATGCATCAGCCGGATCGTAATTGTGTAATTGTTCAGTCATTAATATTGCTTAGATCTTCTTTAAGCCTTACGGGGATATCCATTGTTGCGTGTAGGATCGTCATAACACCAATCATACCATCAGATAATTCACGAAAAAAGATATAGTGCTGATTGTAATGGCTAAAATAAACGGATAAAGATAAGTCACTAGGCACTGTTAAACTAGCAGGTAAACTCCACCACAGTAACTTATTATTTGCCAGTTTACTTATATGAGAATGTAATTCAACGATATATTTCTCTGCCTGCTGCTCACCCCACTCATTAAAGGTGTAGTCCCAAATTTCATCTTGGCGAGCATCAGCAGTAGGGTAAAATCGATAGCCGGACATTAACGTTTATTTTTGTTACGACGAATGACATCTTCAGCGGTGACTGTTATGAATTGATCGTCACTTGCTCTCAGTGCAGGCTCTAATTCACCGCGCAACCAAGACCAAGCATCTTTACGGCTTTTCAAGTCTTGGCGAATGAGAGAGCGAATATATTCGCTTGCATTGACATAGAGTCCATGACGACCTATTTGTTGTTGTAAGTGGTTTTGTAATTCGCCTGTGATCCGGACGTTCACATTTTCTGATACGTTTGCCATATAAATTACTCTAATCTAAAAAACATTAATTTGAGTACTATTATGACAGCGTAAACAATAAGTGCAATATTCTTTACAAGTAAATAGGGTCAAACAAGAAAATATTTCGAGCTTGGCTGTTGGGATAAGTAAGGAGAGGAATTATCTTAAATTGATAATTGCTGCATTGGGAGGGGCAGGTCTTTCATTATAAGATAGGCGGCCTTTAAATTTGTTTCCATAGTCTATATTAGTTAGCCTGATTATTAATTGAGCAAAGTAGATGTGATAATAAAAGACCTTGAGGGTTTTATTCATTGCATAGACCACCCAAAAGCTACCAATGAGGTGTTTTTAATTTCAGATGGTGAGAGTGTCTCCACCACCGAGTTATTACAAAAAGTTGCTAAGGCTTTGGGTAAGTGGTCGTGTTTACTACCTAACCCTGTGAGTTGGATGAGTTTTGCTGCAAAATTAGTGGGCAAAGAGGATGTGGCGAATCGTTTGTTTGGTTCTTTGCAGGTGGATAGCTCAAAAGCACGTAATTTATTGGGTTGGAAGCCCGTGGTTACAATGGATGAGCAGTTGAAGAAAATGGCGGAAGTATATTTGAAAGTACGTTGACAGTGCGATTAAGTAAATTAGGATCGACTAGCATAGTGCCACTTTAAACTAAATTTACAAATCGATGAATGGTGACTATAATCATGACCATGATTGAAATAAAAGTTGAGTGATATGCAAACAATAAAAGCGTCAGAATTTAAAGCAAAATGCCTTCATTTAATGGATTTAGTGAATCAAACAAATGAAGAGATTATCATTACAAAAAATGGTAAACCTGTATCACGATTAGTCCCTTATAAAGTTAAGCGAGAGTCATTATTTGGGATGCATCAAGGGAAAATTAATAGTGGGGATAATGATTTATATTCAACGGGTGAAGAGTGGGATGTTGAACGATGATTTTATTAGATACGCATGCTTTAGTTTGGCTGTCAGAAGGAAATAAACAGTTAGGTCTTGAGTCAAAAAAAATGATTGATCAGGCACTGAAGTTAAATGAACTGTATGTGTCCCCCATTAGTTTTTGGGAGATTGCTATGCTGGTAGAAAAAGGGCGTATTAATTTAAGCTTAAGTATAGATGCCTGGCGGAATAGTTTATTAGATGGCGGTCTTCAAGAGTGTGAGTTCTCTGGTGGTATTGCTGTAAAGGCTGCATTGTTACATGATTTTCATGGTGATCCTGCTGATAGGATGATTGTTTCGACGGCGACAGCGTTAATGATGACTCTTTGTACGGCAGATAAAAAGATCCTTGATTGGGAGCATGACTTGCTTTGTATTAATGCGAAAAAGTAGTTTTTGAGTTAGTTTTACTAGGAGCCTGTCCGAAAACAGCCAAGACAAAGGAATATTTGTAATCAATTTTTGAAAAAAAATTAAAATTATTTTTAATAATCAATTTATTTTTCAAAATTAGCTTGAAATTGTCATTTTTACACCTTTTTCTCCTGT
>JAJRUF010000233.1 GCA_024277935.1 Gammaproteobacteria bacterium | reverse complement strand
GCTATGATGGCATCAACCAGCGCAGAACTCTCACAGCAACAAGCGATAGTCAGTGCAATATTAGACTGGCGAGATGCCGATGAGTTGGTGCATATTAATGGTGCCGAAAAACAGCAATATGAGGATGCCGGGTTAAAATACTCACCCGCCAATAAGGATTTTCAATTAATAGATGAATTACAAATGGTTTTAGGGATGAATAATGAAATCTATCAGCAAATTAAGCCACTCGTGACTGTTTATTCAAAGCAGACACAGGTTGATCTAACGATCGCCTCAAAAGAAGTGATTCAAGCAATAAGTGATTTGGATGCTGCAACCTTGGATGAATATATTCAACAACGAATAGAGAGTAATATCAATAAATTTCCTGCACCTGCTTTCCCTATAACAAGCAATAACACTAAAAGCCAAAGTGGAAGTGATAATCAGGTTTATACTATTATCTCTCAAGCACAACTGTTTGATGATTTTACAACAGGAATAAAAGCAACGATAAAAAAATCAGCACAAGGTACTGAAACACCTTTCCAGGTATTAAACTGGCAAATAATAGATAATAAGCGATCATTATTTGATGATGAAATGACACCATTATTAGTAACACAAAATGAATCTGAAAACTGACATAGAGATAGATTTAAAAGGTTTTTTCCAATGGTGGCGACGGGAACTATTGTCCTGCTTACCTGAAACGCTTAGGCAAAAACTAACGGATAAAACAATTTATATTCTGTTATCTGTAGTGGGTGATACCGTAAAATTTGAACAGCTAAGGAATGGGCAACAAGAAGAGTTAGGCATACTTGCTTTAGATGATACAACCTTAGATAAATACCAGCAGTTAATTATTGATAAACCAGAGCTAGACAAAGCCGTCTTTGTTTTAAGGCTAACATCAGAGCAAGCCATTCAAAAAACACTGTATTTACCAGCCGCCGCTAAAGAAAATTTACAGCAAGTTGTTGGCTTTGAAATGGATAGAGTAACGCCATTTACTGCTCAACAAGTTTATTATGCGGTAAAAATCTTGGCTAAAGAGCAACAAGGGAAAATTAAGGTACAACTGGTATTAACACCTAAAAATATTTTAGATGGACTTTATCAACAACTCAAAATAGCCAATATATTACCGGTAGTGGCTGATTATAGTGGCGCGGCAAATGATTTTGAACAAGGCGTAAACCCTTATAATCTATTGCCAGAAAAGTACAGGCCAATAAAAAACAAAACAACACAAATAGCCGTTTGGGGGCTAAGTTGTTTAGCCTTTATGTTGTTGGCCGCAGTGTTAGTATTTCCTCTCTGGTTACAAAACCAACAACTAGATAGTTTAACCACTCAACTAAAAAGCTTAAAAAAAGATACCCAGCTGGTACAGGAATATCAGTTAGAAATAGATCAAATAGTGGAGCAAACGGAAGGCTTAATCAATATTAAAAATAAAGCCCCCTCATTAATAGAAACGATCAACTTGTTAAGCAAATTATTACCTAATGAAACATGGTTAACACACTTTAAATATAATAATCAGAAAATACAGATTCAAGGGCAGTCTCCCACTGCATCAGCATTAATTAGTGTGATCGAAGCCTCCACACTATTTAGTAATGCACGTTTTGTCTCACCTTTAACGCAAGATAAAAAAACAGGAATGGAACGCTTTCAAATCAGTATGGATGTTAATGGCAAAGGAGTTATTGCAAATGAATGATATTTCACCACAGCGATGGCTAGCACTAGGCTTGCTAGGCCTGGTTATTTTATGCGTGATTTTTATTATTATTGTGCCATTAGTTTCAATGGGACTAGAAAATAACCAGCAAAAACAAGAGTTAATTTTTAGGTTGAAAAAAGCCAAACAAGTAGTAGCCAGAAAAGACAGTGTGCTTGCAAATATTGAACAGATTAAAAAGAAATACCTGGCGCAAAACTATTTTAGTACCCGAGACACAGAAGCATTAGCCTCTGCCGACTTACAGAAACTGATTAAATCAGCGATAACAGAAGCTGGGGGGCAATTAACCAGTACCCAGGTATTACCTGGTTTGGCAACAGAAAATGGTTTTAACCGGATT
This sequence comes from Gammaproteobacteria bacterium, assembly GCA_024277935.1. Taxonomy (GTDB): domain Bacteria; phylum Pseudomonadota; class Gammaproteobacteria; order Methylococcales; family Methylomonadaceae; genus QPIN01. The sequence continues at coordinate 4,755 of JAJRUF010000233.1, read as the reverse complement.
GTTGTTAAAGTAAGAATGTCGGGGGATATGGAAGCCTTGCGTAGCGTATTACATGAAATTGAATCCTCCCGCCAGATTATGGTGATCGACCAAATAGATATTCGTCCGGTAAGAGGAAGGCGCAACCGAAGAACCCGAAAAATAGAACCCAGTAGTAAATTAAATATTAACTTTCAAGTGGCTGGGTTTATGAGGAAAAGTAATGAATAACAACGTTATTAAAGCCTTGCTAGCGGTCTGTTTATTGTTATTAGCGGTGCTCTTTATAGAGTGGCAAACAGGGAAATCAGACAGTCAAGTGGCAGTAATCCCTACTGTCACAAAACAGGAACAAGACCCATTAATACAGTTGCCTAAGCTAATATTAACTAAGCAAACAGCAGAAAGCTATACGCAGATGGTTGAAAGCCCGTTGTTTGTACAGGGTAGGAAACCAATAGAGAATGCTACTGAAGAAGAGATTATTGAAGAAGCTAGCGGTAAAATAGATGATTTAGTATTACAAGGGCTTTATTCAGTACAAGGTAAGAAAATTGCACTCTTTAAGGCAAAGGGTAATGATAAAAAATATTTAAAAAAAACCGAGGGTGAGGATGTCAATGGATGGCAACTAATAGAAATTAAAGCAGATAGCGTCGTTATGGAACAAAGTGGAAAGAAGCAAAGCTTAATGCTAAGAAAGCCTAAGCTAAAATCTCCCAAAAGAGCAAAACTGATTAGAAATATTCGAAAGAAAAGAAATTTAAACCCTGAGAAATAGCATGATTAACCGTAAACAAAAAATTCCTTATATTTTAACCGCCAGCCTATCGCTATCAGGGTGTGAATTACTGGGACCTGAATTACATCAAAAATTACCGTTAGAGCCAGTTGTTCTGAATGCAAGTGAAAAGGCAAAAGAAGTCGTTTATCAAGAATTAAGTAATGAAAATCTGAATGTTAATCAAGCAGAAAGTAGCAAAGTAGAATTATACCCAGGGACAGGACAATTTATTTCTCAGCGAGCCACTGCGAACAAAAAAAAAGTAGCTGGAAAAGGTGAATATAGCCTTAATTTTGATGAAGCAGATTTAGGCGAAGTCGCCAAAGTTATTTTAAGTGATATTTTAGGTGAAAATTACCTGTTAAGTCCTAAGGTAGGCGGGAAAGTTACCTTACAAACCTCACAACCCTTAAGTCGATCTGAGCTGTTACCTACTTTGGATATGCTTCTGGATATTAATAATGCGGCAATGGTGTATCAAAATGGGGTTTATCAAATTAAACTTAAATCTGCTGCCTTACAGAGTAGTGCTTTTAGTACCTACAATAAATATAAGCAACAAATCCCCGCAGGTTATCAGGTAAAAGTGGTGCCGGTTAAAAATGTCGCGGTGGATGAACTGGCAGAAATCATTAAACCCTTGATGCAAGCAAAAAGCATTCTACATGTAGATAGCAGTAGAAACATTATGCTGATTGCTGGGACAGCAGCAGAATTAGCGCGAGCGATGGAAATGGTTAGTGCATTTGATGTTGATGTAATGAAAGGCCGGTCTTTTGGTTTATTCCCTTTAAAAAATGTAGAAGCTAAACAAATTATTGAAGAGCTGGAAAAAGTATTTCAACAAAAAACAGGAAAATCAGGCTCCAGTTTTTTTCAGTTTATGGCGATTGATCGCTTAAATGCCATTTTAGCCATTACTCAGCAAGCTAAATATTTACAAGATATAGAGCGCTGGGTTTTTAGATTAGATCGAGCAAACACCTCAGCCGGTGGCGGTGTTATTGTTTATAAAGTACAACATGTGGATGCCGTGGAGCTGGCGGCTACTTTAAATGATATTTTTAGCCAGAGTGGAAATAAAAATCGCCCAGCATCAGTAGCCGCAGGCAGAAAAACCGTTAAAGTTACCAATAAAAATAAAACAACTACAAAAGTAAGTAAAACATTAGCCGCCACTTCTTTAGCGGATGTGGGTGAAATAAAAATTATTGCAGATGAGGCAAATAATGCATTGATTGTAATGGCAACGGCTCAGGATTATACGGTTGTACAACGGGTAATTAAGCAGTTGGATGTTATGCCTTTACAGGTTTTGATTGATGCGACGATTGTGGATGTGACTTTGACTGATGACCTCAAATATGGAATCAAATGGGCTTTAAGTCATAATAATGGAAAGAATGCCGCTCATTCGGGTGAAGGTTTATTAACAGATGCTGCTACGGCAGCAGCAAACGCAGCTATAGTAGGGGGAACCAGTGGTTTTGGCTATGCTTTTGTTAGCAATGATGTAAGTGCCGTACTTAATGCCGAATCAAGTAAAGGCAATGTTAATATAATTTCCTCCCCGTCATTAATGGTTTTAAATAACCAGGAAGCAAGTATTCAAGTAGGTACTGAAATTTCATTAAAAACTTCAGATGTTACAAATACTAATAGTAGTAATAGTAATAATGGAAGTAACGTAACATCTACATTTCAACAACGAAAAACAGGAGTTACGGTTAATGTAAAGCCTAGGGTCAATGCTAATGGTTTAGTGATTATGGAGATAGAGCAAAAAGTTGAAGATTTTGCGACTACTAAATCAGGAACAAGTGGAAATCCCGATCTTTTGACCAGAGAAATAAAAAGTAATATCGCTGTTCAAAGTGGTGAAACTATTGTTTTAGGTGGATTAATTAACGAAAAAAACGAGTATACAAAGGGAGGCATCCCTTGGTTGCATGAGCTTCCTTTAATTGGCCCTTTATTTGGTAATACGACAAAAAAGAAAACAAAAACGGAGTTAGTCATTCTAATTACCCCTAGAGTGGTAAAAAGTAGGTTGGATGCAAAATTAGTGACCAATGAATTTAAACGCAAACTCTCAGGTATCTATCAACAACCCATTGAAAAAACACAGCCATAAATTAGCCTAATATTAAAATGATCCAGCAATATATAGAAAAAATACTAAGAGCAAAAGTTTATGATGTTGCAGAAGAAACGCCGTTGGATTTTGCTCGCTTCTTATCATTGCGGTTAGACAATAAAGTTTATTTAAAAAGAGAGGACTTACAGCCAGTCTTCTCTTTTAAATTAAGAGGTGCGTATAACAAAATAGCTTCTTTAACGGATAAGGAACAAGCTAAAGGCGTTATTGCTGCTTCAGCAGGTAATCATGCACAAGGGGTGGCTTTATCTGCAAAAAAGGTGGGTATTAAGGCATTAATTGTTATGCCAAAAACCACACCTGAAATAAAAGTGAAAGCGGTTAAAGCGTGGGGTGCAAAGATTGTCCTATTTGGTGATTCTTATGATGATGCTTGCACCCATGCAAAAGAAATAGCCGAACAAAAAGGCATGACCTTTGTCCATCCTTATGATGATCCAGAAGTTATTGCTGGGCAGGGTACAATTGGGATGGAAATTTTAAGACAGCATACCGCTAAAATTGATTGCATATTTGTACCCGTCGGTGGTGGTGGACTTATTGCCGGTATTGCCGCTTATGTAAAATTTGTACGTCCTGAAACTAAAATTATAGGGCTTGAACCTGATGATGCAGATTCACTAAACCATGCTTTACAAGCGAAGAAAAGAGTCGCCATTAAACAAGTGGGTTTATTTGCAGATGGGGTCGCCGTTAAGCAAGTGGGTGAAGAGCCGTTTAAATTAGCTCAACAATTTGTTGATAAAGTGATCACGGTTAATACCGATGAAATTTGCGCGGGAATTAAGGATATTTTTGATGACACCCGTTCCGTTGCTGAGCCAGCAGGCGCTTTGGCTGTTGCTGGGTTAAAAAAATATGTCGAAGAAAATAAAATAATAGGGCAAACCTTAATTGCCATAGAAAGTGGAGCCAATATTAACTTTGATCGCTTACGTTATGTAGCAGAACGTACTTTAGTTGGAGAGCATAAAGAAATTTTACTCGCTGTTAGCGTGCCAGAAGTACCTGGTAGTTTTTTAAAGTTTTGTAAGGCATTAAGAAAGCACAATATTACTGAGTTCAATCACCGTTATTTTGACCCTACAGTTGCTCAAGTTTTTGTTGGCGTTTCATGTAGTGGCAAGCAAAAAGATAGAGATGATTTGATTGCAAGCTTGCAAGACAAAGGTTTTCCTGTAACTGATATGACAATGAATGAGTTAGCTAAAGATCATATTCGATATATGGTAGGTGGACACGCTCAACAGAACCTTGGTGAAATCGTCTATAGTATTCAGTTTCCCGAAAGGCCGGGTGCATTATTAAAGTTTTTATCCTCATTAGGTAGTCGCTGGAATATTAGTATGTTCCATTACAGGAATCACGGTGCTGCTTTTGGTAAAGTATTAATGGGTGTGCAAATGCAAAAATCTGAGAGAGAAGCCTTTCAGCAACGCTTAGAAGCGGTGGGGTTTGACTATCAGGAAGAGACTAAAAACCCTGCTTATAAAGTATTTGTTGGTGGGTAAAAAACTATAAAATAACTTATGGTATTCAAATGTGAATTAAGAGCTCACAGGGGGAAATAAACAAGCATTGGTTTTGCTTAAGTTTCCATTACTAATTTCTTTTCTTAAATCTTGCCAGTATTTATACGCAGGGTGCTGGTGTTCTACAGGGAATTTAAATAATCAAAATAATCTTTATTCTGATGAGCCTCTTGCAAAACTCCAAATTTCACAGCCCTATATTTGCGAACAATTCTCATTCGTATTTTTTAAAAAAATAATCTCCTCTTTTTTTGTCTTTATCTGTTCTTGGATCTTATTTTTCAGTTTTTTTCTAAATTTAG
>JAJRUF010000232.1 GCA_024277935.1 Gammaproteobacteria bacterium | reverse complement strand
CAGGATTCTCAATTACCCAAAAGACAGGATTACATTCCTTGATTATTCTTATGCAATGATTTACTAAAAACATTCCTTTCTTAGTAGACTTGTTATTATTATGATTTGCATTTGAGAATTCGGTACACACTGGATTTGCTATAACCCCATATACCTCCGCTGGAGGAGTAAAGTTTTCAACTCCAACATTTACGCCAACCTTAATAACCTCGTAATCTTTATGCAGATCGTAATACCTGCTGTCACTGCCAATATCTGCGCACAGGTGTAATATTATTTTCCTTGCTTCTTTATCCATCGCTAATATTTCCTTCATAAACTGCATAAAAACTGTTTGGGTAGTCGCCAGTTGTCCCGTCACGTCTATCTTCTTCAATCGCTGCTGACAAAGCCGCCCAGTTTTCTATAACCAGCCCCCATTCTTTATTTAGCATTATCAATCTCGGAGCAGCTATCTTGAGGGCGAATGGCACTGCCTTGGCCAAGAGGTCACACCGATAAAAATCATACGGCGTATCTGGTACATTTATATATACCCCTCTTTCACGACACCCTAGAGCGCATCCAGCTATTAATATTGATGATCTTGATGGGTGTTCATGAATCAGATGATACCCAATCATTGCCAGCTCTTCTTCGTTTAGTTTCATTTTTTTAAACCTTTATATTTTGTTTGATTGTCATTTGACTTACACTTATTATACAAAAGCTATTAAACAATTGCAAGCAATAAAACGTAAAATAGTTAAACTAACTCACCAAGATGTTTGACTAATCTACCGTTGTTTACCAGCGCCGTGAATTCACCAATATCACAATATAAAACGTTTTTCGCTCTGCTCAGTTTAATTCCTTTTCTCACTGGCTTTAAAATAATGCAGTCAAACGTTGATCCAAAAACATGCGCTAATTCTCCGTCAAATTTAAATACCTCACCTATTAATACCTGCTTCCTGCTCGGCTTTTTTTCTGTCATTTCAATAATTGATACTATTTCCTTAATGTCATAATGATTGGCATTTTTTATTTTTTTTGTTTTAAGTTTTTTTGTTGTGTTCTTAATAAACTGTCGAATCCATGACACGCTAATTCCGGTCGCCAGCGCAATGTTTTTTATTGACATTAGTTCTATTTCGTATTCTTTCATGCTAAATATATCCTTTTGTTACGCCATATTTATTACTACATTTAATCACTTCCTCACCGTAAAGAGCAGAGTATGAAGTTAAATCAAGTAAACTATCTTTATGGATAGTTGTCGAGCTTTCTTGCCGCACCACCTTTAATATCATTAAGATAAGAGCAACATCAGATGGCGCAATTGATTTAGATGTAACTGCATTGAATGCTTGAGCAACGGCGGTAAAGCTGCGCTCTTCTTTAGTAATGCCGCATTTATCGTATGTCTCGCCTCTTTCTTCCATTGTTTTTTTAGCAGCATTTAATATTTCTTCTGCGCTTTTAAAGTCATTCATTTTCACCTTCCTTTTATTTAAATAATTCTTTAGACAGCCCATCAAAAGTAAACTCGAATCCGTGTTTGTCTATCAATGATGCAATTTCATCTTTATTTTTTGCTTTATTAACATCATCAGTCCAAAGTTCAAACCATCGCCGCGCTTCGCCGATTGTTGCCGCGTCATTCAAAGCGCACTCGAATATTTTAACCACCATGTCAAACTTTAACGAAGCATTGTCAAGCTCTTCTTGCCTTAACATTTGACTTAAGACTAACTCTCTCTCTGCAACTTCCATTCTTTTTATTGCTTGCTTTGACGTTGGCTTTCGCTCCGATCTTGATCCGTGCATTTGTTTATTCATGAAAAACCTCTTTTTTATTTAACATTTTCCTAATTGAGTTTAGCTCAGATTTTGCGACCGCCTGCCTTTTTGCAAACGTGTCTTGCTCAATTAAAAGCACGCCATTTTTTTTATTATTATGATCATTTTGCTGTCGTTGTAATACCAGCTTTTCACCGTACCGATCTTTACACCACTTAACAAACAGCCCCGTTGATGGCATATATGCGCTAACGTCCTTCCGTGCAAGTTCTATGCCACTATTAACTTTTTCTAAACTATTTATTTTTGAATCAATCATGGCCAAGCCTAGCTGTTTTTTATACTCAACAACGTCTTTTTTTGATTTAAAAGCATTGCGCCACGCTGGTTTCATCGCGATTAGTGAATCAAATGCGTATTGGATTACTGCCTTGTCGTTGTCGCTTAATTCAGAGACTCTTTTATCAATTAAAGAGGTCGCTAGCAAGCTCTTTAAACCAGTAGCCACTTCAGTGAAGTTTGTAGCCATTTTGGATCACCATGCCTTTGTATCTACTTCTTGGTTGCCGCCTGTGACTATCCACGGGTTTGAATAATGCTCTTTCACTGTTTGCCACTCGTTCTTTGTCATCAACTCCCACACGTCACTTGTATCAACCCCCCACGCATCAGCGCATGTTCTTATAGCGTTAATAACCCCGTTTAACCCAGCCTTTGTTTTTATCGGTTTCTTGATAGATTTTCGGT
>JAJRUF010000231.1 GCA_024277935.1 Gammaproteobacteria bacterium | reverse complement strand
TATTCCTCCGTATTGCCTTGTGTAAAATTAAAAAAGTAATAAATTTAAATCAAGCGATACTACCAAAAGATTTATCAACAGCGCCTGCTGGAATACTAAGCCAAGCAAGTCGACAGCCTTGCGCAACAGGCCCACCAGGAATAATTTGATAAAGATATTTCATGCCACCACGTGCATGAAATTTTTCATCCAGCGCATCTTTAATTTGACGTAGATGCGGGAACTCAACCTTAGAGTAGTATTCCTGCAATGCACGAATTAAATCCCAATGGTCTTCTTTTAATTTCAAACCGTCTTCTTTAGCGGCCAACTCTGCTAAATGCGTGTCCCAATCTTTTGGTGCATTGGGGAAATCTTGTGAAACGCTCATTTCTTGCTCCTGTAATAATTAATGGGATGTACTATTGGTGTCTCGCAATTAAGGAAAGGTTGTTTTGGTTATGTCATGGAAACTTTGCTGACCTTTAACGACCCATCCTGGTGTTGCTGGCCCCGTACCTGCACCAACTAATTGGGGGTTATCAATTTCCATTTGTTTGACAATGTTTTCCTGTGATGGATCCACATCAACAATAAACACATGTTTGCCGTTGGCAAGATCCTGCTGGAAACGTTTGAATTCTTTATGTGGTGTTTGAATGCCGTAGAAGCCGCCACTCCAGGTAGCAAAACCAAGTAATACAACAGCAAGAAAATAAAACGGCATCCAGGTATAGGTTTCAGGTAATTTAGAAATATAGGCAACGGCAATCACTAAGCAGGCGGCAAGCACACCGATAACTGCACCAACAATAGTGCCGTTGACAACATTCTGCTTAAAAACAGACTGGATGTTGTGTAAATGTTTATGTGTGTCCACACCGGCATCATCTCGGCTCAGTACGTGAATCTGGGGTTTAGTAATACCACGACGTTCCAAATCGTCTTCTATACGATCGAGGTCATCAAGATTGTTACTTATGAAATAATGTCTTTGCATATCAGTCTCCGTAAACATCCAGTTGATAAAGCGAAACATAACTAGCATTCACTAACAATGTGTTAGGTGAGAGAAGGCGACAAAAGCGCTGAAAAGGCAAACTGTAGTAAGAGTTATACATGTAAGTGTTACCTGCTTGCTGTTGATCCCTGCTGTAAATGAGGAGCCAGTCAGCACAACACAATCCTCCAGACACATAAACTAGAAATGTGACTTGCTACCATTAGGGCTCCGATAAAATTGAAAGTCAAGCTGTTCGTGCTTAGTTTTTTGTTCTAATAATCACTGCAGAGATGGAAAAAATCAGAAAATTAACTTTAAGTGCATGATATTTATAAAATATTATGTATGTTTAATAATAAAGATCGAACTTGGGGCTTACCCAAGGGTCAGTTAATAATTATGTTCAATGATAAATAAAATTAATGTCATAATGCACACGTTATGAAAGCAAGAAGATTTAAACGTATTAAATATTTGATTACTTTGTCAGTAGTGTTGTTAACGCAAGAACTAGTGGCAGCAGAAGTAACGATCCACGAGAATGAGGTTTCGGGTCTGCTAACGTGGGAAGTCAAAGATGAAGGGTTTAGTATAGCGTTGATACAACTTTTACCTGATTTTGTACGGGCAATATACGGTAAACATCATTTTCCCAAAGAAGAAATTGAGCGTGTGGCGTCTTATTGTATGTTTGGTACGATTCTAAAGAATACCTCAGGTAAACATCTGAGTTATCGTGTAAGCAACTGGCATTATCAAACGGCAGACAAAAAGCAATTCAAAGTTAAAACGAAGACACAGTGGTTGGAAGAATGGCGAAAAGCCGGTATTTCATTTTCATGGACGTTACTGCCCGATATAGGAGAGTTTGCGGTAGGTGATTGGCAGCAGGGGTTCACCACAATTAATTTGCCGCGCGAGAGTGAATTTGATTTAATTTACACTTGGCAACTTGATGGGAAAAGGTATACAGGCATGCTTGAAAAAATAAAATGTGCGCCTGAAACGCTTTCTATAAACACACCACGAAACTAAAATATAAAAAATCAACTGAATAAATTTATGAAAAAAATAACAAATTTTATATTAATAATAGCGCTACTCTCTTTCGCAAGTATTACATTTTCTGATTGGCAACAACCTACGCTGAGTCATAACTTGTCGGCGCTTGATAGAAAAATAGAGGCGCGTGATTTTGAATTAATGAACATGGATGAGGAAAAAGTAAAACTTTCAGATTATCGAGGTAAGGTTGTATTAATAAACTTCTGGGCAACGTGGTGTCCACCTTGCGTGCGTGAAATGCCATCAATGGAACGCTTGTATAAAAAAATAGCGAGTGAAAACTTTAAAGTATTAGCGATTAACCAGATGGAAGATGCCGATCAGGTATTTGCTTTTACGGGTCAATTTGAAGACGATCTTAGTTTTGAAATATTGTTTGATACAACAAGTAAAGTATCACAGTCTTATATTGTTCGTGGCCTGCCAACAACATACCTGATTGATAAAAAAGGACACGTTCGTTACAGTGCGGTGGGTGGCCGTGAATTTGATCACCCAGAAATAATAAAAGTGGTTAAGCAGTTAATAGAAGAGTAAGGAGTTTGTGCCACAGAGATAATAAATAGCTCGATAGTCCAAATAGTTAATCGATTAGCGCCACTGATGTTATGGCTGTTTTTTTATTGATGCAAAATAATGCATCACAATGTTCGTTGTACTCATCTATAGGTGTTGGGTCATCAGCGCAATTACAACCTGCAATAATTCCTGTGTAAAAGATACCAACTTTGACTAGAATGTCTTCTTCATTCGTTGTAATAGATAAGATAGTGAACGATAATTTATTATCAAGTGCATAACTGCTGTAACGTAAACCCTGTTGCAGGGGCAAAAGCGTAGAATCTAAAAGTGCTATTTCATTTTTCAGTGCAGTATTAAAATCATCAAAAGAATTATCAGATTGCCAGGCGAGTAGTGATTTTTTTAAATAGAACATAATAAATAACGATAAATAAGCATTGAGATAAAAACAAGCTATTCTAATAGTGAGCTATAAATAATTAAGTAAAAATTACTAAGTGCTTTGTGTATAAAAAAGTAAAGAAAAATAGATTGAAAAATATAGCTTATATTTTCCCGCTAGTTATTATGCCACTGTTTACCGGAGATGTTCTGGCGAATAATGATGGCGTAATACATTCAGGTACAGACGTCCCAGAAAAATCATTAATATCGCCAGAACAATCTGATAAAGCGATTATTGATACGACCATGGTAGGGACGGACGAACGTGAATATAGCATATACAAAAAACACAATGCGGACTCCCCCTGTGACCGAAGTTTAGACACGTATAATTATGAAAAAAAATGGTATGACGAAACACAGATATTTATGAACTCAAAGCTGTGTCAGCCAGCATTATGGTTTGATGATTTTTTTTCTAATGATCGCGTTTTTGATGATGGTGTCGCAGGGACTTATATAAGATGGCGTAATGAGTTCATCTATGATGAGGAAGAAAACTTTAAATTTAAGATGGGAATAAGCGCCAGCCTGGTGCTGCCGGGTTTTCAGGATCGACTACGCTTAACGTTTGCGAATGAGAATAATGACGATCTCCGAGATATTGCGCCGGGAAATGGTGAAGATACTAGAAATAGTTTTGGCTTGCAGTTGGATTTATTTAAAAATGTGAATACTAAGTTTAATGTGAGCATTAACCTGAGGCCTAGAATTCGGTTTCGATATCGTGTTGAATATCCTATTGATGAGCACATGCGTTTGCGTTTAACGCAGGAAGTGCAACGAGAAAACAGTGTTGCTAGCGCAAAAACGATATTTGATATCGAGCATTCTTTTTTAGAATGGCTTATTTTTCGATCATCGACAGAAATAAAAATATCAGAAGATTTTGATGGTTATGACTGGCGGCAAGCGTTTGCGTTATTTCAACGTGTCAATAAAAAAGCATCATTGTTTTATGAAACAAGTATTAACGGGATAAGTAAGCCACGATTTATGGACACAAATTACCGTATTGCTGTTCGTTATAAACAAAATTTTCACCGTCGTTGGTTATTTTATGAAGTCGTTCCGGAAATTACCTGGCCGATAACGTTTGATGATGATCGTGTTTTTATTGAAAAAGAACGTCGCTCAAAATGGCAGTTACTCTTTCGTCTGGAAATCCACTTTGGTAATTCATATAAAAAATCTTACCGGGATTATTTTTAAATTGACTTTGATATTGTCAGATAGTTAAAAAATCGCTAGTGACTATTATTAGATATCATTCAATAGACTTTTGTAAGAAGAGAGATAGTTCACGAACGGTTGGGTTATCAAATAAATCAGAAATATCAACTTTGCCAGGGAAAGCATCATCGATGGCTTCATGTATCTCAGCAAGTGCTAGCGAGCTAATGCCTATTTCAAATAAGTTGTCATCCAGAGAAATATCTTTATCCTCTACGGCTGAGTTACAAATTTGTA
>JAJRUF010000230.1 GCA_024277935.1 Gammaproteobacteria bacterium | reverse complement strand
GCTGTTCAGGCAGCATCTAAGAAGTGGACTATGTCGATTCAAAACTGGAAACCAGCAATGAATCACTTTATGATAGAGTTCGAGCAGCAGTTAGCACCTTATGTTTAATCGGGCAGTTACACAGAATTATTTACAGGCTCTGACTTATCGTCCTCTGAGCCTTCAAACATAAACATTTTCACTGCGTCATGTTTGATCTATAATGTTCGCTCTTTTATATGGATATAAATAATGAAAAAATCAGCATTGTTCTTACTTCTTTTACTCAGTGCATCTTCAAGCTTTGCGCGCTCATATGAAACGGGTTTAGTCTTTAGTTACGGTCAGCATATCGATCATAAACATGGTAACCCAAAAGATATACAAGGCTATCGAGCGGCCTTCTGGATCCATCCTTCAAATTTTTCGTGGGGTAACTTCGATCTATTATTCGATGCCAATGTTGCTCACTGGTCATCAGATATAGGCACTAACAACCATATTAATATCGTCGGTATCGCACCAATCGCACGCTATTATCTCTGGAAAAAGCCATCTATTTCATCTTATATTATTGGTAGTATTGGTCCTGCTATGATGTCCGCTACCCGTTTGGGTGGGCGTAACTTCGGGATCAATTACACCTTTCAAGATAAAATTGGTTTAGGTTTTGCTTTTGGTAAAAAACAACAGTACTTTGCCGATTTGCAAATATTACATTATTCTAATGCCAGTATTTCAAGACATAACCAAGGTATTACTGTGCCTTTACTTTTTTCATCTGGGTTTCAATTTTGTTAACTCATTTTTTCTTCAGGAGCCACAATAATGTACTTTAAAAAATTAATCGACAATATTTTCGAAGAGTTAATTGAAATTTATAAAGCTCACAGCTTAGCAAAAACACATGTAACAACTGCAGATTCCGCATTAGCTGAGACAAAACGTCATACCGCTGATGCCCTTTTGCAAGAATTAAAACGAGTTGATTTTAATCCTAGTCCACTTGATTACAAAAAAGATTTAGTTCCACTCATTTATGCAAATCATGCCGCGGCTGAAGCTGCGACACAAACATTAAACCATTCTGGTAATGTCGTTATCCCCAGAATTAATGGTTCATATTCTTTGCTCTCTCGAACCCTAAAAGAATTTATTGATTTTATTTTTCTTGAATTTGAACGGGATCTTTATAAAATTTTAGCAACTACGCGTACAAATGCCTTAACAGTTGATATTAGGCTTGACTTCAAAGCACTGATACTTGGCTATAGTGCAAAAAGCTTTATTTATCGAAAATTAAATGGAACGGCTTTAAGTACTGATACGTTTTATTCTCCAGAAGTCAATCAGCAAAAAATTCTAAAAATGGAAAGTCTCCTTGCTCATATAGATAAAGTTCATACAAAATTAGAAGCAAGTATTTTTAGAGAAAATATGGGGTTCCTTGTAGAAGCTGCTCAATTTAAGGAATATAAAATACAAACTAGACAAACTTCAACTTCAGCATCAACACTATTTTTTGATGCACGCAGAGTGCTTTACAATTCAAGTTCTCTTGCTACTCTTCTGCAGGAATTTCATGATAAACATTGGATGAGCACTGAGCCCACTCTTGAAGCATCTGCATCTGCAGCTAGATCTGCGACTTAACTGTCTTGTTTTATAAATTTTCAGAAAACGTATGTATTAAGGTCCGCTCGGGCCCAAAAGATTTTCTGGCTCACAATAACCATCATATGATTCGTTTTCCGTAGCCTCATCTATCGTGGGTTTAACCAGCTCTCTATCGCCCATACGCATGCTTACTATAGCTATCAATGCATTAAATGCATCTCCAGACTTTAGAGACAGATCAAATTTTATAATATCATCACTTTGGAGTAATGTATTCGCATGAACCTCATCCTCTACGCTCACCCATTTATATTCATCTTGTGGTGAAATTACTTCCCCCTCTATTGTTCCATAAACTGTCTCACTTCTTGGAGGTTGTTTCGAATAAATATATCGTATGTGTTTGAATTCTTGCTTTCTGTTCCAGTAGCTCACAGAAATGGCACCATGTTGCCGGCTTTCTCTCATTAGGTACTCATCTTTTTTTATTTTTTCACTATAAACCTTAAGGCTTATCATCTGTCGAAAAATAACAGGGACACTAGTTTCACTAGGCATAGTAAATATCTCCATTCTTTTGGATTGAGTTAAGTTAGTATCGTCAGTTGATAGACAAAGTTGAATTGTTTTTTAACAATCTAGGATGAACGCCAAAATCTAAGAACAAATGGGTTTGGGGTCACGGTCATTTATGGGAGAAAATCTGCGATTATAGGCTTGATTCCGTTGACTCTAAAAATGTCTTCCATGGGGTATCCTCTAATAATAATTGTGTCACCACAGCAGAACCTGATTTTGTAATTGAAACGATAATTTTAACTTTATGATATCTAATTAATTTATCGATTTTTTTAATGTCTTTTTCCGGTAAATAAAAGTGTTCAATTCCAGCATGAAAACGCCCGTAACGGCAATAGCCTTTAATATATAAATCACAACTAGATGAAAGAGGCCGTTCATAACTGAATATTTTCGGTTTTAAACAAACAAAAGCTTGTGGCGGACGGGTTAGATCTACCTGATGTGGACCACACATTGATGGCACTTTATAATCAATACGGTAGGAAATATAGTTACCTGAAATCAAATCACGCGGATCAAATCCATGTACACTCAATGTAACTCTTTCACCAACCAACCAGGCATAATGACTTTTAAATAAAAAACCAGCCAGAAATAATATTGGGATTATTAACGCAACGATAATGCCTTGTCTTTTAGTGATCATTGCTTTAGCTCCTCAGCCCAAGTTAATAACCGATTTTTATATTTTTGCCATAGATAAACCATTAGGATGATCAGTACTCCAGCAAGGATTAAGCCAACACCTGTGGTGGCCAAACTATAAAGTTGGTTAATGTAAATAAAAATAAATCGAACCCCCACCAAGAAAGTTAACAAATTAAATAAGCCCCGCTGGCACGCGGTTGCAAAATAGATGGCGGATAAACTGTAAATTAAAATGCTAAAAGCCGCGCCTAAAATAGAATGATTCTCAGCAAATATTGCTGCTAAGAACATTGCGAAATACATCAGCACGATTAATTTAATTAAAATTTTCTGCCCTCGCGTTAACTGTGGAACTACGGCCAGATAAACTATCAACAATAAACTCAGTAATAAGCTTGGTACGAGGGTTGTAAACCGTAAATTATTATCAGGGCCATTAATCGTAAAATCTGCAATAATCACAGCAAATAAACCCGATAAAATTACAAAAAATCGAAACGCATTGGCAAAACGATTATCCCACTTTAAGTAATATAAACTGCATGCGATCATGGCACTTGCTAATGGTGCAAATGCCACCAGAGCAAAAAGAGCTTCATTCTCTGTATAAATTCCAATATCCACCCCATAAAAAGCTAATTTAATACAAGTCACTGTTGCAAAAATAAATGTCCATAAAAAATGGGTAAATCCTCGTTCCGAAAATAAAGCGATGGGAAACGTGATAAGTGACCAGTAAAAAAGTGTATTATACCAAGCGCCAGATAGTTGGTAAATTTGTGCGAGTAAGCCTAGTGATGCCAAAACCAATAAAATAAAAAATACAATCAAGCCTTCAAACAACATGGTTTTATTCGCTTCTTGAGTTCTCAATAATGCATAGGCAGTTAAACCCAAGGCTAAAAAATCAATCGTGAGTTTTACACCATCCGAAATATCATGCCAGTTTGCAGCAATTGTTGAAATCAACCCTAAAGACAGCACCATAAATCCAATAATTAAAAAACCCCAACTGATAAAATGAGAGGGTTGCTTCTTAAGTTCAAAATCAGCAATTTTTTGTGCTTGCTCTTCGCTGATTAATCCTTTTTGCACCCAATTTTGGATATATCTAGAGACA
Organism: Gammaproteobacteria bacterium; assembly: GCA_024277935.1. Lineage (GTDB taxonomy): Bacteria > Pseudomonadota > Gammaproteobacteria > Methylococcales > Methylomonadaceae > QPIN01. The sequence continues at coordinate 2,846 of JAJRUF010000230.1, read as the reverse complement.
TTCTTCATGAGTTTGATTCGCCCTGGGTTTCTAATTTAGAAAGTAATTTTGAATAGACTTTATCGAGCATTAAGCACACTTCTTCAACGCTAATTAAGTTCATGTATTTCGCTTCTTTGATGCGTTTCCCCCAGGGTGCTTGATCGAGCGTTTGATTAAACGCTTGCTTTAAAGCTTGTGGGTATTGATTGATCACCGTTGATTGATTTAAATAGGGGCCGGTACGTGTAGGATTAGTATTTGCATATAGGCCAATGGAGGGCGTATTCACTAGAGTAGCCATATGTAACGGGCCGGTGTCTGGTGCGAGTACTATACTCGATTGATCTATTAATGCTAACAACTGTTTTAAGCTGGTTTTGCCAATCATGTTAACGACTTCATAGGCGACAGCTTGTTCGATAGTTTCCCCATAATCCTTTTCTATATCTGATGGGCCACCACAAAGTATAACCTGCATGCCATAGTGCTCAATCGCATATTGAATCACTGCGGCAAAATGTCTTGCTTTCCAAGTCTTAAAGTAATGAGAGGCGACTGGAACGACAATTAACGTAGGAGTTAATTTAATGATATTGCGAGCAAATTGTTTGTCTTCTGTTGAGATAGGAATGCGCCAACTGAGTTTTGTATTTATGATCCCAAGTTCTCGAACGAATCCTAGAAAACCATCTAGTACATGTTGTTTTTTTTCTGGCTTAATTTTTTTATTACTAAACAACCATTGGCAATCGCGTGCTCGCGCTTTATCAAAACCAATTCGTAGTTTTGCTGGAATGAATAGACTTGCTAAACTAGCGCGCAGTGCAACTTGCATATGCAGCAATACATCGAATCGACGAGATCGCATCGTTTTAAAAAGTTGCCAGTATGCCTTTATGCCCTGCGCTTTATCAAAAACAATAAACTCAATACCAGGTAAATCTCGTACTAAGCTATGTTCTAATTTACCGATGATCCAGGTGATTTGTGTGTGTGGTAGCTCACGTTGAAGAAGCTGTGCGATAGCGACCATATGGCAAACATCGCCAATAGCGGAAAGCCGGAGAATACAGAGATTTTTGATTTGATCCATGATACGATAGCGCAATATTTGATTATGTTTAAACTATAGCGAAAAGAGCTTCACAAGTCATGCATTTCTTATCCTTTCACCAGCACTACTGCAACGGTATTAGCAAAGATCTCAATCCAACATTTTTTTTACCCCGCACCCACGACTCACGCGCCCATGCTTTGGGGCGTGGTACCACTTGGTTTTTTCAATATCGACAACAAAACCTAGTCTTGCGCCATTATCGTCGTGGTGGTTTTATAGCTAAATTACTCCGGGATTATTATGTTTATACTGGATTATCTCTTACGCGTGCTTATCGAGAATGGCATTTACTCGATGATTTAGCGCAAAAAGGCTTACCCGTACCACAACCTTATGCCTTTCATATCTATAAACATAAGTTATTTTATCAAGCAGATATTATTACTCGAGAAATCAACAATAGCATGCCTTTGTCACAACGCTTGCAGCAGCAAGCACTGGCTCCGCAGCTGTGGCAATCAATTGGTAAGACGATCACTGAATTTCATGCCCATGATATCTATCATGCCGATTTAAATGCTCACAATATTCTTCTCGATGAAAACGATAAGGTTTGGTTGATTGATTTTGATCGAGGTTGTTTTAAGCCGATGACAGCAGCTCGGCGTAATAAAAATTTAAATCGGTTGCTTCGTTCGCTAGAAAAATTAAGCGTGCAATACCGTAACTTTAATTTCTCTGAAAACGATATCAGTGCTTTAAAAAAAGGGTTTTATCAGTAATTCCAATGTAGGTATTTCAAATGTCTCACAACAAAGATTCTATCCAGAAATTTTTATTTGAACAACAAGATGTTCGCGGTGAAATCGTTCATTTAGACGATAGTTTTAATACCATCATGACCCAGCATCAGTACCCGCCATATATTCGACAAATTTTAGGCGAGACATTGCTTGCAACCATCATGATGGCTAATACGATTAAATTTGAAGGCCAATTAACTACGCAATTTCAAGCTGATGGAGCTCTGAAAACCATCGTCGCAAAATGTAACCATAAAAATCATATTCGGGGGTTTGTTGAGTGGGATGAAAATGCTGAGCCTACAACGCTAGCCAAAAACTTAGGTAACGGCCATCTTGTCATAACAATAGAAACCACTGGGCAAAAGCCCTATCAAAGCATCGTGCCTATTCAACAACGTAGCATCACACAAGCTTTAGAATATTATTTTGCCCAGGCCGAGCAACTGTCTACTCGCCTATGGTGTGCAATCGGTGAAACAAGTATAGCGGGGATGTTGTTACAGCTCATACCCAGCAATGAAGGGTCCAGTACAGACTTACAGCGTGAATTATTCTGGGAACAAGCAACGAAACTCAGTGAAACAATCACTGATCCAGAACTTCTTGATTTAGATAATTCTGAAATATTACACCGCCTTTTTCATGAAGATGATGTTCGTCTTTTTAAACAAAAAAATATCTCGCATAAATGCACCTGCTCCGTAGAGCGTATGCAAAATGCACTTCGTATGCTTGGAGAAGAAGAGGCTTATACAATGTTAACAACTAATCATACTATCGATATTAAATGTGAATATTGTAGTAGTGCTTATTCGTTTGATAAGAATGATGTGAAGGATTTATTTTCTTAATTTATTCCCCTCACCCCAATGTGGTAATATTTTTCAATATGAATAAATTTCAAATAAAAAAAAAGGCAGATCAAAGATCTGCCTTTTTAGGTAAAAAAATCCTGGCAATGCCCTACTTTCACATGGGGAGACCCCACACTATCATCGGCG
>JAJRUF010000229.1 GCA_024277935.1 Gammaproteobacteria bacterium | reverse complement strand
ATTTGAAACAGGACGAAAAGTAACTGACGATTTTAAGAAAAATATGCGAATTAAATTTGACGAATACCTGCCCCAATGGAATTACGTTGCGATACCAGCAGAACACATAGATCGGGAAGTTATTAAATCCTGAGTCCTTAAAGCTAGACTGGCTTCTATTTTTTAGCTCTTAATTCACATTTAAGATAACCCATTAGCAACAGTTAATTTCATAAAATTGTCATATTTATTTCAGATAATAAGTTTTTAAACATTATTACGGGCATAAAATGAAAAAATATAATGATGAATACATTGGTTTTGAAACATTGTTACCTAATGAAATTATTGAATTATTACATAATCAGAAGGCTGTTATTAAAGAACCCCAAAGTCTTGCTGATTCACCTTTAGATGAACACGAATTAGCGATGGTTGCATAAGCTAGTAAATATAAATTAAGTTATTTACGTTTAATTTGAAAGACTCGATTTTTATATTTAATAACAAAGCTATTAATACGAATTTCTTTCAGTATCATACCGGGTGTAATTTCTTGCTCAGGTTGATATTTTTTCATATTAATCATAATAAACCGGTTTTGTTGTTTTTCGGCATAAACATAAACGTTAATATCAATATCTGGGACTTTTCGGCGAAACTCATAATCTAATTCTGATAAAAAAGGAAAGTCATTCTTTTGTTTCTTAGTTATTATTTTATGAGCAATAGTTTTCTTTGCTATATTCAATTTTAATTTAATTACTTTCTGCCTTTTTTTAACCACTTTAGCCTTTGCTTTGTTGTTTTTCACCTGCTCTGCAATAGATAAGGTTTGAAATAATTTTGGTCTATTAGAAATAACAGCTGTCACTATTTTTTCAGGCTTTACTGTAATAGGGACTTGTTTTTTGATAATAACAGCTTTAACTTTTTCTCCGTAATCTTTTTCTTTAATAAAAGACCAGCCAAAGTAAAGTAGAAAGAAAAGGTTAATAATAATTAAAGCAACAACGGCTATCAAAAGTGGATTAGCTCCACTATCCTGCTTACCATGAGTTCTCTTTTCAAGGGTTTCAATATTCTGCTGTTGCCTTTCTTCTTCTGATTTTCTAAGTGCATTTAAAATATAAGACATTAATGGACCCTCATAAGCTTGGGAGATATATCAAGCGGGTCATTATTTTTTAAATGAATAAATGTTCTTGGTCCAACAATTCCATCAGGCACTAAACCCTTTTGTTTTTGAAAGGTTATCACTGCTTCCTTTAAAGTTTGGTCAAATAAGTTAACATTATTTTCAGCCCTAATATTTCCTAAATGTCGCCTTATCCATAACACATTATCTGAAATTTTATGAGGGTAGACGATTGTCATATTTGGGATAGGGGCTTGCCATATCATTAAATAATAACCATCCCACTGTTTTAAAACTTGCTGCAAAGGAAAGCTGGTTGCTTTATCAAACAAAAAAACGGGTTTATTCTGCTCTATTCCCACTAATAAAGCATAGCCCTTTTTTGCAGATGAAACAGTAAACTCCATAATAACAGGACGATTTAAGGCTTTTAACTCAGCCCATTCCGTTTTATCAAACAAACAAGATAAACCTGTTTTCTCAATATTTTCACAGCCTTCGGCTTGGGTAATCTTTTTGCCCCATAATTTTGCCAGCTGTGGGATTGCAGTTACTAATAATAATTTGTTTTTCTCTATAGCGACGTTAAAACTAGGTTTTTCAGGCTCAGTAATAATAAGGCTTGGTTGTTTTATAGCCAGCTGAGTGCTAACCCCCTCTTCCTTAGGTTTGTCAAATGTACCCGCTATAATCAGATGTTTTTTACTAGTAGCTTTAGGCCAAAGAAAGGAAGCAGTGCTCATTAAAGCGACGATTAAAAAACTAACAAGCCATAAAGAGCTTGTTGGATTTTTTTCTGCCGTAAAAATTTCTTTTGCAGCTTTATTAATAATTTTTATAGTAACCGTATGGGTATTTGTTGCATAGGCTCCTAACAAGGCACGGTCAGATAAAATATTAATAAGCCGAGGAATACCTTTTGATAATAAATATATTCTTTTAACAGCTCTACGGCTAAAAATATCTAGATTACCTCCACTTAGTTTTAATCGGTGTTTAATATATTTTTGTGTATCAGGGTAAGATAAAGTTGTTAAATGATAACGTGCAGTAATCCGTTGATTAAGCTGTCTTAATGCTGGTTTTTCTAATAACTGCTTTAATTCAGGTTGTCCTAAAAGAATAATCTGTAATAATTTTGAGGTACTGGTTTCTAAATTTGTTAACAGGCGTATTTGCTCTAATACATCTAAACTCAGGTTCTGAGCCTCATCAATTATCAGCACTGTTCTTTTGCCACGGGTGTGTGTAGCAAGTAAGTAAGTATTTAAACTATCAATCAAACCCTTGAGTGTTTGCTTATCTTGAGCATAATTAATATGTAGCTCATCACAAATTGTTGCGAGCAGTTCAATAGCATTAAGCTTGGGGTTTAGAACCAGTGCTATTTCCACATTATCGGGTAATTGCTGCAATAAACAGTGACACAAGGTTGTTTTTCCTGTCCCGACCTCACCTGTTAAGGCAATAAAGCCACCGCCTTGATTAATACCATATAATAAGTGTGCTAGCCCTTCCTGATGATGCTCACTCATATAAATAAAATGAGGGTCAGGAGCAATAGAAAACGGAGCTGTGTTAAAATTAAAAAACTGTTGATACAACGAAATAATCCTTAATTCATTATGACTGATAACACCTCAGACACTGCGGCCAAAAAAGTTAAATATATTGCCTCTATTATTTATCTATTGATATTTACTTTTATTGTGGGGGGGACTTATATTAATCAACAAATGTCCCCTGAAAAGCAACAGATAAAACACTTAGAAATAAAATAACTAGTTAAATATTTTACCTAAAAGGCCATGATCTGTATTTAAGTATTCTATCCGCTGCTTTGCAGATTGGCCTATTTTACTTTCTGGCTCTCTATCAATAATCTGCTGTAAAACAGTAAGGCTTTGTTTTTCAAGCTGTTTTATTGCCTGCTCTCTCACTGAGACATAAAAGGCATTCAGAGCGGCTAGCTCTGTTAAATAAGTACTCGCTTGTTTTAATTGCTTTAACATCACTTTTTCCGGGTCACAGGTAAACAAGTCTCGTACTAAATTGCCATGTAACTCCTGAATTCGAGCAACATCAGTCCGGTTGATTTTTACCGGTTCGGTTGGATCATCACAGCATCCCATATCATTCCCCCTCTATTAATGTTTTTGTTCTATCATACCCTTACTAAAAGTAGACTTAAACAGATTAGTCAATGTTCATTTTACATAGCTCAAATAAAACAGAAAACCTGTTCCTTCATTTAACTACGGTGATTAATAGCGCCAAGTTATTCAACCCTTTAGATAAAGAAATTTTTCTTATTCAAAGTCAAGGCATGGAGCGTTGGCTATCACAACAGTTAGCGGATCAATTTACTGTGTGGGGTAATTATGAGTTTTTTTTCCCTGGCAAGTTTTTTAGTCATATTGCTAACAAGGTTGATCAAAAATTAAATGCTGACATTTTTGATAGGGAGCTGATGTTGTGGCGATTTGAACAGCTACTACGTCATTTAGATGATGACTGCTTTAGCTCACTACAGCATTATATTCAAGGTGAAAACCAGGCATTGAAACGCTTTCAACTGGCACAGCAACTGGCACAAATTTTTGATCAATATCAAATGATGCGTCCAGATATGCTGGCACTCTGGCAACAAAATCAATATCTCTATCAAACAGACAGTGAACGCTGGCAATGCGCCTTATGGAATAAAATTACTGAACAACTGGGCCATAATCACCGTGGTTTATTATGGCAGCAACTTATTAAGCAGTTTAAACAATCGGCTGATTTATCAAAACAACTCCCTGAAAGAATATTTGTTTTTGGTTTAAATACGATGCCACCTTTATTTTTAGATTATCTTCAAGGCCTATCTTTACACTGTGATGTGCATTTATTTTTACTTAACCCGTCTCAAGTTTATTGGGCTGATTTAGCCAGCAAAAAACAGCTGGAACAACAATCATCAGCTGACCACCCCCTACTTGCCGCTTTAGGCCAGCAAGGGAGAGAATTTCAACAAATGCTATTTGATCAGGCCAGCTTCACGTTTGAACCTGAAAGTTTTGAACCGATTGAAGTCACGAACAATTTACAGCAACTTCAAAATGATATTTTAAATAACCAACTTGAAACACGCCGTTTGCTGAAAGACCATTCTATCAGTATCCATTCCTGTCATTCCAGAATGCGAGAAGTGGAAGTATTAAAGAACCAGCTATTATTATCTTTAGAACAAGATAGCCTGTTAGAATTGCGTGAAATTGTGGTAATGGCTCCAGATATTCAACTATATGCGCCTTTTATATCTGCAGTATTTAGTGATATTCAACATGCTATTGCAGATAAAAGTTTGCGCTTGAGTAATACTTTATTAGATGCCTTTATCCGTTT
>JAJRUF010000228.1 GCA_024277935.1 Gammaproteobacteria bacterium | reverse complement strand
TATGTCATTATCGGCTCCAAGGCAGTAAGTGATCCTGATTTTGTCCGTAAAATGGCAAGTAAATATGCAGGTCATGTTATGGTAGGTTTAGATGCAAAAAATGGGATGGTTGCTACTGATGGATGGGCAACAGTTTCAGACCGGAATGCAATTGATTTGGCTAAAGAATTTGAGGCTAATGGGGTTGTTGCTATTATTTATACTGATATTGCTAGAGACGGTATGATGCAAGGAGTGAATGTTGACGCAACCGCTAAGCTGGCCAGAGCGATTACTATTCCTGTGATTGCATCGGGGGGTATTACTAATATGGATGATATTCATGGTTTAGGTAAGGTTGCTAATGATGGAATTATGGGGGCAATCACAGGACGGGCAATTTATGAAGGCACGCTCAATTTTGTTGAAGCTGAAAAGATTTCTAAAACTTACGCGTAATAAATCACTATGGGATTAGCTAAACGAATTATTCCTTGTTTGGATGTTGATAATGGTCGCGTTGTTAAAGGCGTAAAATTTGTTGATATTCGAGATGCAGGAGACCCTGTTGAGGTTGCTAGACGCTATGATCGAGAAGGGGCTGATGAAATCACCTTTTTGGATATTACTGCAACCAGTGATAATAGAGATACTATTATTCATGTGGTGGAACAGGTTGCCAGCGAAGTTTTTATCCCATTAACCGTTGGCGGGGGTATTAGGGAGCTTGATGATATTCGTCGTATGTTAAATGCGGGTGCAGATAAAGTAGGCATTAATAGTGCTGCTGTTTTTAGGCCTGAATTTGTAAAACAAGCTGCGGAAAAATTTGGTTCACAATGTATTGTCGTAGCAATTGATGCTAAAAAGGTGAGTGCAGAAAATGAGCCAGATTGTTGGGAAATCTTTACTCATGGTGGGCGAAAATCAACAGGAATTGATGCAATAGAATGGGCTATCAAAATGGTTGATTTTGGTGCGGGAGAAATTTTATTAACCAGCATGGATAGAGACGGTACACGAATTGGCTTTGATTTAGAATTAACCCGGGCCATTAGTGAGGCAGTGATAGTTCCTGTTATTGCTTCTGGTGGCGTAGGTAATCTGGAACACTTGGCCGAGGGTGTTATTAAGGGTAAAGCAGATGCTGTTTTAGCGGCGAGTATTTTTCATTTTGCCGAATATACAATTGAACAAGCTAAATTAAAAATGCAATCGCGTGGAATTGAGGTGCGGTTGTAATGACTGAATCCTGGTTAGACGAGATTAAATGGACGGAAGAAGGTTTAGTACCCGTTATTGCACAAGTAGCAGATTCAGGTCGGGTTGTTATGTTTGCCTGGATGAATAGAGAATCCTTAAAGCTGACAGTTGAAAACGGTTATGCTGTGTATTGGTCTCGTTCTCGTCAGCGATTATGGCGTAAAGGTGAAGAGTCAGGCAATCAGCAAAAAGTAATTGATATACAACTTGATTGTGATGAAGATGTGATTTTGCTTAAAATTGAACAACAAGGTGGCGTTGCTTGTCATACAGGGCGTGAAAGTTGTTTTTACCGTAGCTTGATTGAGGGGCAATGGCAAACAAAAGAAGCTGTTTTAAAAGATCCCCTAGATATGTATAAAAAATAGATCACACAAAGAGGCTAAGGCACGAAGAACTAGAGATAAGTGTTTTTAGGTAGGAAGTGTGGGCCTTTAACTCCGAGTGACAAATCATTGTTTAACATAGATTTAGAGATAAAAAATGAGTGATATTTTACAGCAGTTAGCTGATATATTAGAACAACGTAAACAAGAACCGGCTGATAAATCTTATGTGGCAAGTTTGTATGCAAAGGGCTTGGATCATATCCTTAAAAAAGTGGGTGAAGAAGCCACTGAAACAGTTATTGCTGCTAAAGGAGGGGATAAACAGCAGATTGTTTATGAAACAGCTGATTTATGGTTTCATTCTATGGTGATGTTGGCCGACCAAGGTCTAGGGCCTGATGATGTACTAAAAGAATTGCAGCGTCGTTTTGGCTTGTCTGGCTTGGAAGAGAAGGCTCAGCGCAGTAAATAGATGGTAATAAATTGAGATGGGAGTAAAAAATGGGTATTAGTGTAACTCAGTTGTTAATTATCTTAGCGATAGTGGTTGTATTATTTGGTACTAAACGCTTACGTAATTTAGGTGGTGACTTAGGGGGGGCAATTAAAGGCTTTAAATCAGCAGTAAAAGAGGGAAGCGAGGATAAAAAAATTGCTGACGATGAGGGAGATAAAGTCGAAGATGATGTAAACTCTAAACAGCAAGAAAAATCAGAATAGTATGTTTGATATAGGCTTTTGGGAACTTTGTTTGGTTGGGCTGGTGAGTTTGCTGGTTATTGGGCCAGAAAAACTACCTGCAGCTGCACGTATTACTGGTTTTTGGCTGGGTAAAACTAGAAATATGGTGGCCTCAGTTAAAGCTGAAATCAAAGACGAGTTACAAGCTGAAGAAATGCGCCAGATTTTTAAAGAGCAGTCAGGCATAGATGAACTTAACAATATACTGGAAGAAGGCTCTAATACCGTTAAGGAAGTGACTTCATCAATAAAATCATTACCAGAAGAAATAAAAAAAACTGATGAGTCAAAATGATCCAGCCTCTGGTGAGCAGCCTTTTATTAGCCATTTAGTCGAATTAAGTGGCCGCCTAAAGCGAGTTGTTGCATTTATTTTGGTCGTGTTTTTATGTGCAGCTCCATTCGCAAATGAAATTTATACCTTTTTGTCGGGTCCTTTACTTCAGCATATGCCTGAAAATAGTACTATGATCGCGACAGATGTAGCCTCTCCATTTTTTACCCCTTTCAAACTAGCTTTAGTTGCGTCAATATTTTTTTCAGTCCCGGTTATTCTTTATCATTTCTGGGCTTTTGTTGCGCCCGGTCTATATAGTCACGAAAAAAAGATGATTTTACCCTTAATTATTGCCAGTACAGGCTTATTTTATTTGGGGGTGGCATTTGCCTATTTCGTGGTTTTTCCTTTAGTTTTTGGATTTTTAACAGCTGCTGCGCCTGAAGGTGTAGCGGTTATGACGGATATTTCAAAATATTTAGATTTTGTACTGACTTTGTTTTTTGCTTTTGGTTTGTCGTTTGAAGTGCCCATTATTACTATTATTTTGGTGTGGACAGGTCTTACTACACCTGCAGGTTTATCAGAAAAACGACCTTATGTGATTGTAGGCGCGTTTATTATTGGTATGTTTTTAACACCACCAGATGCTATTTCTCAGACTTTGCTGGCTGTACCTATTTGGCTGTTGTTTGAAACAGGCTTATTATTTTCACGTTTTTTTGTTAGAAAAACGGAAGAGTAATGGGGTGTTCAACCCACTCAAGGTAAGAAATGAAAAAAAATGTATTAATTACAGGTGCGGCAAGAAGGATTGGTGCCGCATGTGCAAGAATGCTACACCAGCAAGGTTGTAATATTTCTTTACACTATAGAACATCAAAAAAACAAGCACTTCAGTTAAGTCAAGAGTTAAATTATATAAGGGCAGGGTCTGCCGAAATAGTACAGGCTAATTTATTAAAAGTGGGTGAGTTAGACTTATTGGTCGAGAAAGTAACATCAACATGGGGAAATCTTGATGTGTTGATTAATAATGCATCGGCATTTTATCCGCAACAAATAAAGGATGTTACTGAGCAGGATTGGGACGAGTTGTTAGGCAGTAACTTAAAAGCCCCCTTTTTTTTATCGCAAAAATTCGCTGAGTTATTATCTGAAAATAAAGGCTGTATTGTTAATATTATAGATATTCATGCTGAACGGGGGTTAAAAGGCTATCCTGTCTATAGTATTGCAAAAGCAGGTCTGGCATCCATGACTAAGATTTTAGCGAAAGAGTTGGGGCCTGATATACGCGTAAATGCTGTCTCACCAGGGGCTATTTTGTGGCCGGAAGCTGAAATATCAGAACAGCAAAAAGCTGAAATAATACAGCGAGTAGCATTAAAGAGAACAGGATGCCCTGAAGATATAGCAAAAGCAGTAAGCTTCCTAGTAGATGATGCGCCTTATGTAACAGGACAAATTATTACCGTTGATGGAGGAAGAACTTTGTTTTGCTAATACACGGATGGTTAATTTTCGTGAGAAGTGGTGGGGTTATTTGTGGCAGGGGCGTTTTTCTTCTTTTGCAATGGAAGACAGTTGGTTATTGAAAGCAGCTTCTTATGTGGAATTAAATCCCGTAAAAGCTGGAATGGTTACGTATGCCTGGGAATATCCTTGGAGTAGTGTCCACGCGCATTTATCGGGTAAAGATGATTTTGGTCTTATAGATACTGATAAGCTATTGGGCATTGTTGGGGATTGGGAAAGTTATTTGCTAGAAGCACAAAGCTATTCTGCTGAAGAGTTTGAAAGTCATGAGTGAACGGGGCGACCACTTGGGAACGAAAGTTTTATTGAATTGGCTGGATTAATACTAGGAGGCTGTCCGAGAACTAGCATTTAACTCAGGCGCTTTTTTAAATTTTTTCAGCTTTAAGTGAAAATTGCCACCCATTTTCACGTATATTTAAATATAATACCTATTATATC
>JAJRUF010000227.1 GCA_024277935.1 Gammaproteobacteria bacterium | reverse complement strand
GACAAATTCTGCTTCAATAAGAGATGTGATTGCATTTCCTAAAACACAAACAGCAGCTTGTCCGTTAATTGATGCGCCTGCTGTTGTAAATGATGCGCAATTACGTGAATTGGGCATTAAACTAAGCAAACCGACTGAAAAAAAATAAGCTTAATCTCAAAATAAGTTATCGTTCCTATGTGTAAACTGGGAACGATGCCAAACCCATTATAAATTTATGACAACTTCCAGCCAATTACTCATCCAAAAATACGCCTTACTTGATGATGAAGAGTGTGAAACTCGTATTGTTGCGGCTAAAGAAAAACTTGGGAAACGTTGTATAGTTTTAGGTCATCACTATCAGCGTAATGAAGTTTTTAAACATGCTGATATTACTGGTGATTCACTCAAACTTTCACGTAAAGCGGCAGAGTCAGAGGCCGAGTATATCGTTTTTTGTGGTGTGCATTTTATGGCTGAAGTAGCTGATATTCTTTCCCGCTCGGAACAAATAGCTATCTTACCTGATTTAGCTGCAGGTTGCTCTATGGCTGATATGGCTAATGCGACAAATGTACAAAAGTGCTGGGATGAACTATCACAAGTTATTGATGCTGATAATATGGTAACGCCTGTTACCTATATTAATTCAGCGGCTGATTTAAAAGCTTTTTGTGGTAAGCATGAGGGTGTGGTCTGTACTTCATCAAATGCGCAAAAGGTTTTAGAATGGAGTTTTGCTAAACGTGAAAAAATCTTATTCTTTCCTGATCAACATTTAGGAAGAACAACGGGATTTATGATGGGTATTCCATTAGAACAAATTGTGGTTTGGGAATTTGGCAAGCCTAATGGGGGGTTAACGGAAGAACAAATTAAACAGGCAAAAATTATTTTATGGAATGGGTTTTGTTCTGTACATCAAGTTTTTAAGCCTGAACATATTGATGAATTTAAAGAAAAACACCCCGAAACCAAAGTTATTGCTCACCCAGAAGCTTGTTTTGAAGTTTGCCAAAAAGCAGATTATATCGGATCAACTGAAACAATACTAAAAGTCGTCAGAGAAGCGGAACCCAACACACGCTGGTTAGTAGCAACAGAGTTAAACCTAGTTAACCGCTTACATGAAGAGTGTAAAGGTCAAGGCAAAAACGTACATTTTATGTCTTCCACCTTAAGCATGTGTTCAACCATGTTTAGAACAGACCCACAGCATTTGGCCTGGGTGTTGGAAAATCTGGTGGCCGGCCATGTGGTTAACCAGATAACAGTTGATAAGCAAGAAGCTACACTGGCTAAGAAAGCTTTAGATAATATGTTGTCAATTAAATAAAATGTTGCTACACGCAGAGTACAACTTAATCACTGTACGTTGGCAGGGCTAAAAATAATGAATAATACTTTGTAGACCTGGCTTTAAGCCCGCAAAAACTGAAATAAACTATCTCAATATGAAGGACAATAGCTTCAGCTTGGAAATAAGGCTAAAAGACTCAACCTCTATGACACTTTAACCTCACTCTCCAATGTTTTTTCAAGATACATCATAATAAGTCTTTACTGAATCCACTTTTAGTGAGATAAATAACAAATGGTTTTTATTCCCTATCATTATTTTTGACAGGTTTCAATAAAATCATGGTTTTTATTCCAGAAAAGGGGGAAATAAAGATGAAAAAGATTAATTTAAGAAACAATAGCTTTATCTCGATAATGGTTCTATTGTTGTTATTTGGCAATGAATCCACAGTATTTGCTCAAAAAAACGGCTGTTGGGCTGAGTTTTATGAAAAAGCTCAGTTCCAAGGTAAAAGCTTTCGCCTGAAAGGCCCTGCATACAAAAGAAATTTAGTTAAAGTTCAAGGGGGAAATTGGGACAAAAGAATTGAAAGTATGATAATTGGTCCTAAAGCAACAGTAACGGTATATGAAAATAAGGATATGAAATTAACATTAAAAGAAATGGCAAAATATCCAGTGCTCATGAAATCATTAGGTATTACCAAGCAGGATGTACTTGAAGACTCAGAAATTATTTTGCACCCAAACTCTAAAATTCACAGTTTTGGTGAATTTAATTTTTATCACAAAATACGTTCATTAAAAGTTGAATGTCAATAAATAAACATGCTTAGGAACGTGTATGGAATAACTTTCCGAAATTATAACGTAGGATTTTTGTTTCAGGTGAAATGATCTCATGAGGCGCATAGCTGGCTACGCAACGAATGAGAGCATTTCAGCTGGAGCAAAAAGACAAGTTAGAAATCGGTAAGTTGTTTCATGCACGTCCCTAGTTTATGGAACTGTAGAGCGGGCTTCAGCCTGCCCTATAAATTAGCTTTATGCCAAAATATCTAAAAGAGAGCCAAGAGTTATAAGTGGTTCAGTATTCGTATTAGCCTTATCCAGTAAATTTTTATTAAGTTTATTATCATCTTTATTTTTAACAGATGCAGATCCCTTAATTTGTTGTTGGTCTAGCTTAACTAATTCTATACTAGCTTTTGCAGACATTGCGGCAGCTTTAGCAGCAACCATTTGATCTTGTGACGAGGGTTCAGCAGGCGCCAAAGCCGCACGACGAATAGTATCCGCTTTTCTAAGGGTAGCAGCAGGATCACCATCAACAGCAGAGGTATCAATATTGACCTCCCCACCAATAGCATAACGAACGCCGTTAGGGCCTGTTTGATAAGTAAAACTAGCACCTCCTGTAGCAAGCGAACCCGCCGCGCTCAAATGTGCTTGTTCATGTGCTTTAACTTCCTGGTCTCGACTTTTTAGTTGCTGGATCTGTTTGAGGTCTTGTAAACTTTGTTGTTGAGTGGAATCTTGTCTTGATTTAGAGTTGCTAGAGACAATGCCACCTTCTTTTTGTTTGTCTTTAGTCGCACTTTGTTGATTTGTCTCAGCCAAACTAGACTGAGCTACAAAACTAGCCTGTAAATAGGATTGAGACGACGATATAGAAGACAGCATACATATAATAGGAAAGTATTATCTCATTAATTCCTAGAACCTAAAAGTCAGTGGCTAATAGTTACTTATAATATTTTTTAGGTGAAATAGCAAGAAAGTTTTGTTATTTCTTATGGTAAGGATAAATTACCCCTATCTATTCCATGATGACTTATGGAGTTAAAAACTATAACGAGCGTTTATTATCATTTGGCAGAATGGGTTATACGATTATTTCCTGAAGATTTAATTTAAAGTCTCTCGAGACAAAAAATATCAAGGTAGAGTGTGTCTGGAAATGATCATTTTGTCCATAAATTTATTTATGCTATTGATTCATAATGATATTTTATATTGAACGAATTCGCAGTGCTCTTCCAGCTTTTTAACACCATCCACTTTACCGGCATTTAAATAGGGTGTTTGATAACCAGTAAGGTTTTGGTGGTTAAATAAGTGATGTTGCTTGCGATAAACTAATTTACTTAATAAATAAAACAGCCTTGCTCTTTTCCTGCTGTACCTTTAGTATTTTGCTAAATAACTAAATGGATTAAAATATGAAAAGACGTGATTTTATACAAAAAGCAGGAGTAGGCTCTTTAGCTGCTGGAGCACTAATTGCTCCAAATATTGTAAATGCAGCCACTCAATTTAAATGGAAAATGGTCACTGCATGGCCTAAAAACTTTCCTGGCTTGGGCACTAATGCTAATCTGTTAGCCAAAATGATTACCGAAATGAGTGGTGGGCGGATAAAGGTTAAGGTTTATGGTGCTAAAGAATTGCTACCAGCCTTTGAGGTGTTTGATGCGGTATCAAATGGTACAGCAGAGATGGGGCACTCTGGTGCGTATTATTGGAAAGGCAAAGCACCTGCAGCACAGTTTTTTTCTGCTATACCCTTCGGCTTAACTGCACAGGAAATGAATGCCTGGCTATATTATGGCGGTGGTATGGAGTTATGGCGTGAGTTATATAAACCTTTTGGTATTATTCCTGCTGCAACGGGTAATTCAGGTGTACAAATGGCCGGATGGTTTAACCGAGAAATAAAAACGATTGACGATTTAAAAGGACTGAAAATGCGTATGCCAGGTTTGGGGGGCGAGGTGCTCAGACGTGCTGGAGGAACCACGGTTAATATGCCAGGTGGTGAATTATTTACTTCCTTGCAGTCAGGTGCATTAGATGCAACTGAATGGGTTGGGCCATACAATGATTTGGCTTTTGGTTTTTATAAAGTAGCTAAATATTATTATTATCCAGGTTGGCACGAACCTGGTTCAACAATGGAAGCTTTAATTAATGAAAAAGCGTTTAATGCTTTACCAAAAGATTTGCAGGAAATTGTATTAACAGCTTGTAAAGCAGCCAATATGGATATGATCTCTGAATATACAGCACGAAATAATCAAGCTTTGGATACTTTAATCAACAAGCATAAGGTGAAAGTACTACCTTTACCTGATGATGTTTTAAAAACACTAAAACAACTTTCAGCAGAAGTAGTTCTTGAATTGGCGGCTAGAGATGCTTTATCTAAAAAGATTTATGATTCAGTGACTCAATTTAGAACGCAAGTTACCAGATGGGGTAGTATTTCCGAGCAAGCTTTTTTAAAAGCTCGGTCGCTGTAAATATAGAACCCAGTATAGTTTTACTGGGTTAGTTACTGCTTTCTAAATTTTCTTGAACATTGTCAGCTGATATTTTTATACATTCAAACATTAAGTCATCAACTTCATTTTCAATATTTTTATCAATGTACTCCAATCCATATTCTGAGCTATCGCTTAAATATTTAATCATCCCCCGAATAGTAATAGGAACACCAGATTTTGGTAAGGTTAAGTTAATATGAATGATACCTTTAGCAATATTAGGTGCAAAAGGTGTTTTGAGTTTGATTTTTATACCGGTGTAGCTCATATCAATAATGACACCTTCGGTAATAAGTTTATCCTTAGGAGGAGCGGGTTCAATACTAATATGAGCTTTTAATCCAATAGGGTTGATCCTTGGGTGTTTGCGGTTGTCGTTATCCATTGCCTGATCCTGCTACTAAAGAGATTATAAAAGTATAGTCTATATTCTCTTGTCGCATGGGGAGCGGAGCCAATCAGTCGATATGGGTATTTTAACCCCCAACTTCAACCCACCATCGTCACATAATTATATGCATATCTGTGGCTTGTTAATACGCGTGTATGTTAATTATTTAGCTTATTTTCAATCCTTTTTTTGTAGTTAAGGTAATGGATGGTTTGTAGCGGTTCCTCATTATTTTCACTTAATATGGAACGAGAAATATCTATATCTGAAATATAGATAGGGTAAGTTTCATTATTGTTTCTGAAGCCGTGAATAGATTGAGCTACTTTTTGAAATATATCATTACCATAATTAACAGAGCTAAATTCATTATCATTACAATAAATAAAATAGTCGGTAGATGGCGTTTCTTCCTCAATAATGACACGGATGGCTAGGTCTGAATAATTAGTTGATGTCTGCCAGTTTTCTGAGTAGGCTGAAAAATCAATGGGCGAATTTCTTTTGATTTGATAGACTTGCAATTGACTCTCTGTTTGTTGAAAAGTGTGGTCGGATATGGATTCAAGAAATATTAAATAATTATTTAATACCTGTGTATAGCTGGCATTGCAATGCTGTTGACTAAATAGACTTCCTTTTTCATCAATAATAAAAATGTTAATCAAGTCATTTTCAGATAAATAAAATATTTGAATAGCCTGTGTTTTGTTTAAGCGGTATAAAAAAGGAATTAATGGGTTGTCAAATACCTTGTCATCAAAATACGCAGGGCTAAATATATCGTTTGGTTTTGCTAACTCTTGTAAAATTTGATCTTCTGTTTCTAGTGTTTTGTACTGTAATTGTTTATTGGTTTTTTGAAAAAGATAAGTTAAATGTTCAGCAGGGAGAAAGTAGCGATTATTATTCTCAGTAACGTTGTTGAAAAAATGTATTAAATTTTCAAAAATTGCTTTACTCCGTAAAATGATACTGTTGGCTCGAGTAGGGGTAAAACAGATGGTTTTCAAAGTATCTGTTGAAAAAGGTGTCTGACTGGCATTGAAAATATGGTTAATACAGTTAAAAAAGCCGTCGCTACCTAAATAGTGATAAGTGGTTACTTCTCCCCAGCTAGAAATAGAAATTCGAGCAATATTATGGATAAAACAATGCCGATCTTTTCCGTAACTTAAGGGGTCTGATCTATCACTTAAAACCATCATGCCATCTTCCCGTTCTGCAAGGTGTGATAAGCCCAAGTTTATAATAAGGAGGGATGAAATAATTTTATTTGGTTTATTGTATATCTCTAGAGATTCTGATTTATTTTTTGCATTGTGAGTTAAAAATAAAAAGATTTGAGCCAATATCTGCTGAAGCTCTGACCTACTTATAACATAAGAATGAGAGCTGAAGTGTAATTGTATATGTTTACTATATAAACCATTAGCAACAAGCCAGACAAGTATTTCAAGTAAACTGGATTGTTGTTTTATAAAACTGTTTTTTGCAGTTTTTTTAACATCAAATTGACCTGAATATAATGCCCAAATAGAACCTGAATCGGCTAATGACTCGATAATAGATAATTCATTTTCTTGGGTATGCACCGCTGACCGAGTACTAATTATTTCAACTTTTCCAGGTTTTCTTTCCAGGAAAACATGCAGTTTCCGGCTTAGTAGTTTTAAGTCCTGGTTTTCTCTGTAGTTATATTTAACATACTGCCCAGCTAGTTTTAAAATCATGCGTAAACAGTGCTTTAATTGTGCCCGAACGATAATATGTTCTTCATTTGCTTTTTTTATGTCCCATAATTTTTGTTTTTTAAAGGAAGGGAGTAAGTGTTCTGGCCAATGCCATTGTTTGGCAATGGAGAGCATGTAGTCTTCTCTAAAGAGACGAGATTTATAATCTAAGTCATGACTTGATGAGCCCATTATTTTTAAATAAAAGCATTGCCTGGCAAGGTTGAGCCGCTGATTTGACTGGTTTTTTTGTAAATAGTGTTCAACTTTAGCGTAGATTAATAAATAAGGATCTAGCTTATCTATATTCATAGTCCCTTGGTAAATCGCTTGTTTTAGGTCAAAGCAGAGCCATTGTGGTTTTGGATATTCACTGGCATAACTTTCCATTAAAAAAAGCTTTAATAAGGATTTATGTGGCGAATTGAGTGATTTATAAATATGCCAAAGCGTAGCACTAATAAATTCTTCTGCTGGAATGGAGGCGAGACCTCCAAAATCAATGACATCAGTTGCTGAAATAAAGCGGTTTTCAATAAGGTGTTGCAGGTAGTTTATATAATTATATTCGTGTTCGGGCGGAACTAACCACCAGGCAGGTATTCTTCCGGCAATAAAAATAGCAGTACGGTAAAACTCTTCTAAAAGTAAATAGTGCTGAGTGTCGCCACTACTTTCTGAAGAGATTGGTATGTTCTTTCCGTGGGAAAAAGATTCACTATTGACTAGAAAAAAATGCACCTCAAGTCCAAGTGAATCAGCCCATTTTTCAATGTCTAATGCTTTTTTCTGTAGCTCTAAAATACTGTCAGCGCTAAGTTTGGGGTCGTGACATAACCATATATCCATATCACTGGTTTTAGAAAAGGCAATGCTGCCAACACTACCCATAAGAAAAATACCCTGAATAGGATGGGTTAAGAGTGCTTTACGTTTATAAGTAAAGGTTTTAGAAAACTGTTTTGCAGCATGAATAGCCTTTTTGTTGGGTAAATAATCAGGGATACCAATAGGCGTATCTAATGAGATAAAGCCGGGTAATAGGGGCTGGTTTTGATGAAACAAAAGAGGCAGAATATTCAAAAATATTTGCTGACGAGACTGTAAAAAATTTTGCACTCGCTGTAGGCGTAATTGATTGAGATTTTTGAAGCGCTTAGTAATACTATGAAGATCTCTTTTGCTAATCTCTTCGCCTGGGGAGCCTAATTTTATTGCTGGGAAGTGGTTTTTTTCAGTCACAGGGGGATAGTTTATTCTAATTTATATTAATTATAGATTAGGCTGAGTTAAATTGTAGAATACTAAAGTGATGAAGTTGGCAGGATCAGCATTAAAACACTCAAAACGCGTTAAACTGGCATGATCGACCTGGAGGTTGAAAATTTTGTTGCTAGGTAGGTCTAAAAATAAACTAAATAAACAGCGGATAACCCCCGCATGACTTATCACTAAAATATGTTTTCCAGCATATTGATGTAATAAATTTTCCCATGCTAGTTGTATGCGAGAAAGAAAAATATTGAAACTTTCAGCATTTGTTGGTGTGTTATTTATAGGATCTTGGTAAAACAGCATTAATTCAGCTGGATTAATTTGTTCGGCTATTTTTCCTTCCCAATCACCAAAATCAATTTCTTGCCAATTAGAATCGGTTGATAAAGGTATATTTGTTTGCTGATGTAAATACTGAGCAAATGCTTGGCAACGCTGTAAGGGGGAGCTAATAATTACATCCCACTGGCGGTTGGCAACAGTATTGTGCATTTGTTGCCAGCCATGTTCGCTCAGAAGGTCATCAGTACTACCTCTATAATATGATCCACCAGCCGCTTCTCCATGGCGCAAAAAGTCGATGGTGGTTTTCATGTTGTTATTTTAACTCTGAGCGTGCTGTTGCAATTGCTTTTCTAACGGTATCAGGTGCAGTACCACCAATATGTTTTCTAGCCGCTACGGATCCTTCCAATTTTAAAATATCGAACACATCTTCGGTAATTTCAGTAGAAAACTGTTGTAATTCAGCCAGTGAAATGTCTGATAAATCCCTGCCGGTTTCAACACCTAGTCGAACAGCTAAGCCAACAACTTCGTGAGCATCACGAAATGCTATACCTTTACGTACTAAATAATCTGCTAAGTCTGTTGCTGTTGCAAAGCCTTGTTTAGCAGCCTTATACATATTTTCTTTTTTTGCAGATAAATGCGGCACCATATCAGCAAAGGCACGTAATGAATTAATCAGTGTGTCTGCAGTATCAAAAAGCGGTTCTTTATCTTCCTGGTTATCCTTGTTATACGCTAAAGGCTGGCCTTTCATGAGCATTAATAAAGAAACTAAATGTCCTGTCACACGCCCAGATTTTCCTCTGACTAATTCAGGTACATCAGGGTTTTTCTTTTGAGGCATTATTGATGAGCCTGTGCAAAAGGCATCAGGAATATCAATAAAATCAAATTGAGCGCTTGCCCATAAAACTAATTCTTCAGAAAAACGAGATAAATGCATCATAATTAAGCTACCTGCTGCGGTAAATTCAATGGCAAAATCCCTATCACTCACTGAATCCAGTGAGTTATTAGATGGCCGAGAAAAACCTAATAATTCAGCCGTCATATAGCGGTCAATGGGGTAGCTTGTACCCGCTAAGGCGGCAGCTCCCAAAGGCATAACATTAATACGTTTACAGCAATCGTGTAAACGCTCTTTATCACGAGCAAGCATTTCAAACCAAGCCATTAAGTGATGTCCAAAAGTAACAGGCTGGGCAACTTGTAAATGGGTAAAACCCGGCATAATTGTGTCAGCTTCTTGTTCAGCCAAGTTTAATATAGCTGTTTGTAACCGTGTTAATTGTTCATTAATAACAGTGATTTCTTTACGTAAATATAGGCGAATATCAGTGGCGACTTGATCATTTCTAGACCTGCCTGTATGTAATTTTTTACCCGCAATACCGATAAGATCGGTTAAACGAGCTTCGATGTTCATATGCACATCTTCTTGCGGGATTGACCATTTAAATTCACCTTGCTCAATCTCTTGTCTAATGGCTGCTAATCCATTGATAATATCTTCACGCTCAATTTCCGTTAGAATGCCTATTTTGCAAAGCATTTTTGCATGGGCAAGAGAGCCTTCAATATCTTGTTGAGCCATGCGTTGATCAAAGTCAACGGAGGCGGTAAAAATTTCAACAAAAGCATCGGTTGCTTGAGCAAATCGAGCACTGGAAAGTTTGTCTGTATTAACTGTGGTCATGATTATTAATTTAAATAAGTAATACTGCAATACTTTTCTTTACCTGATTATGTATAAGTTTTAAGCTACTTTTAAGACCTTCCTTCTGAGCCATCCCGAGCAAGGAAGAGCTATAAATAACAGAAGTTTATAATATTTAGCTAAAGCATATAAGTAATTAGGTTTCTTTGTATTATTTAAAGGGTGATAAGTATTTATCAGCAAAAAAAATAATTATACCTTTAAATAGTAAACAAGATGTCCATCAATCTAAAAAATTGCTAGTAAAATAATTTCGAATCTGATGGCTAAAAGATTACAATAGAAAGATTATTAGACAAATGTTTAAGGATTTGTTTTGGCAAAAAAAATAATTCGAATTGCAACCCGTAAAAGTCCTTTGGCATTATGGCAAGCGGAGCATGTTGCTGAAAAATTGGAAAAGGCTTTTCCGGAGCTTAAAACTGAATTGATTAAAATGGTTACCAAGGGAGATAAAATCCTGGATGCTCCTTTAGCTAAAATTGGAGGAAAAGGCCTTTTTGTAAAAGAGCTTGAGCAAGGTATGTTGGATAGAACGGCTGATATTGCTGTGCATTCTATGAAAGATGTGCCGGTTGAATTTCCTGAGGGCTTATATTTAGCGGCTATTTTAGAAAGGGAAGACCCTACTGATGCATTTGTTTCAAATAACTATAAATCATTAGATGATTTGCCTAACAATGCAAAAATTGGAACTTCAAGTTTACGCCGGCAGTGTCAAATTAAAGAGAAATTTCCAAATGCTGAAATTTTATCCTTAAGAGGTAATGTAAATACCCGTTTGGCAAAATTAGATGCCGGTGAGTATGATGCGATTATTTTGGCCTCTGCTGGGTTAAAACGTTTGGGTATGGGGAGTAGAATTACTCAATGTTTGGATACTAAGATTAGTTTACCTGCCATAGGTCAAGGCGCAGTTGGTATTGAATGTAGAGTTAATGATGCTGAAATTAATAGCTACTTAAAGCAGCTGCAAGATGAACAAACAACTATCCGGGTTACTGCCGAACGAGCAATGAATCAGCGTTTAAATGGCGGTTGTCAAGTGCCCATTGCAGGTTTTGCTGAAATACAAGATGATATATTATTTATGCGAGGTCTGGTTGGGTCGCCAGATGGCTCTATTTTATACCGAGCAGAAAGAACAGGGATAGTTGCTCAAGCAGAACAGATAGGTATTGATATTGCAAATGATTTATTGGCACAAGGTGCTGATAAAATTTTGAAAGACTTATATTAGTGGCTAAAAGTGTAATCACTTATAATGTCTTAGTGACTCGCCCGGCTCATCAGGCAAAGACTTTATCTGATTTAATTGA
This sequence comes from Gammaproteobacteria bacterium, assembly GCA_024277935.1. Taxonomy (GTDB): domain Bacteria; phylum Pseudomonadota; class Gammaproteobacteria; order Methylococcales; family Methylomonadaceae; genus QPIN01. Next base: position 10,347 of record JAJRUF010000227.1, on the reverse strand, counting down.
GCAGCAAGGCTGGCAAGCTATTCGCTTTCCTACACTAGAGGTTGTTGGCCTTAAAAATGATAAAATTAAGCAACAGTTAAAAAGGCTAGATAAATATGACTGGCTTATTTTTATCAGTACTAATGCGGTAAATTTTGCACTTGCTGCGAATAATGGCAAAATAGATAGTTTTAAAAGGTGTTCAATTGCGGTGATTGGAAACTCAACAGAAAAAGCCTTACTTACCAATGAGTTAACAGTTGATTTGATTCCGAAAAATCATTTTAATACCGAAGGCTTGTTAGCAACACAAGCTATGCAACATAATATTAAACATAAATATTGTTTGATTATTCGAGGCCAGGGAGGACGTGAGGCTTTGGCTAATAGTTTAAGATCAAGGGGGGCGATAGTGGATTACATGGAGGTTTATAAAAGAGTTATCCCTATAATGGATAGTTGTTATATACATGATATGCTCAAGCAACAAACACTTGATGTCATTACCATTACTAGTGGCAATGCTTTAAAAAATCTAATAATAATGATAGGAACTGAATTAAAAAATCAGCTATTAGCTATTCCTTTAATTGTAATAAGTAATAGAATTAGACAATTAGCAGAAAAAAGTGGATTTAAAAAAATTCTTGTGACAGAAAGTCCAAGTGATGCAGCAATTATTAAGACAGTACTAAAGATGAGTAGCCAAGCTCAAAACTAAATTAATGGGGAATACAGTGGCTGAAAAATTAAAAAAACAGCAAGAAGCTAAGGAAAAGGTTGAGGTTGAGCCTAAATTAAAAAAACAACAAAAATCTTATGGCTGGATTATAGTTGGTGCAATTAATTTTTTTCTTATCCTTTTACTGATAGGCGGTGGTTTTTATTTATTTCAAGAAATAAAAGTAAAGCAACAAGCGCAAAGTAAAGATATTAATAAGGGCGATTTAAGAGAAATTGAGATAAGTAAGCAGCTTAATGTTTTTCAAACTCAATTAGGTAATATGAACTCCCAAATTTCAACCTTTAGTGCAGAAATGGCGGGAAAGGATAACCATTTCACTAAAACTTTGGCTGATTTCTCACAGCTACATTCAGAAAAGCTAGCAGCTACACGTAAAGAACTCTCGGCAGAAATTACTCAATTAAGACGGCAACTTGGTAAAACGCGTGGAGACTGGTTGGTGGCTGATGCTGAGTATTTATTAACTGTGGCAAATCAACGGCTACACTTAGCGGGAGATATTAAAACTGCAAAAATGGCTCTTGAAGCTGCAGATCAAAGGCTTCGAGAAAGTGGAGATACTGCTGCCTTTAAAATTCGTGACCAGATTGTTAGAGAAATTACTGCATTAGAAAACGTAAATACGCCTGATATTGTCGGGATATACTCTTCGGTCCAAGGTTTAAAAGAAACAGTAAAAATACTTGATGTTTTCCTGCCTTACGCAGGTAAACCGCTTTCTCAATCTAAACAAGTAGATAATCACGAAAAAACACAGCAAGATGATCACGGTTTATTAGATGCAACCTTACATTTATTGGAGGGCTATATAACGGTTAAACATTCTGACCAAGCTGTGACAGAAATAATTACCGAACAAGATGCAGCATTTATAAAACAACAATTAAATGTAAAACTAGAAATGATTAAAATTTCTTTGGTACAGCAAAATGATGCTTTATTTCAAGTAAATATTAAAGATGCGATACAGTGGGTAAAAGCCAATTTTACTAAAAATAAAAGTTCAAAAAGTATTCTGGCAGAATTACAAAAATTAAGTGCTGTACAACTTCGCACTCAATTTCCGGATATAAGTAAGTCGTTAAAAATGATAAAAGATATTACTAAATTAAGAATAGAAACAGATAAAGCTCAAGCATGGGTTACTAAAAAACCTATTTTAAAGCAGATAAAAAAGCCAATTATTTCAAAACCTATTATCAAAAAAACTGAAATACCAATAGCTGATACTAAGCAGCCTGCAACTGTTACACCTTAAACGAGAAAAGGTATTATGAAAAATATAATTTATTTTCTAGGGTCTCTTTGTATTGCAGTCGCATTCGCTTTTTTTATACAAAATTGGCTGTCAAGTTATGATGACCCTGGGTATGTGTTGATTGGACTGGGACATTGGTCGGTAGAAACATCAGTGATGGTGTTTGCAATAGGCTTGATTATTGGTTTTTTTGTACTCTATATAGTGTTTAGATTGTTAGGTGTGTTATTTCGCTTACCAAGCAAGTTAAAGCATAAAGGAAAAAGTATTAAGTTTAACCGGTCTCAAGAAGCATTAATTGCAGGATTAGTGGATTCAGCAGAAGGTAATTGGGAAAAAGCTGAAACGACCTTGATTAAACACGCATCTAATAGTGGAGCTCCTTTGCTACATTATTTGACCGCGGCAAGAGCCGCACAATCAAGAGGCTCGATAGAAAAAAGAGATGAATATCTCAGAAAAGCGAACGAACAGTCTGGTGAAACTGATATCGCGGTTGGGCTAACTCAAGCAGAGTTAAATTTATCAGCGAATCAATTTGACAAGGCTTTAGAAACATTAATAAAGTTACATTCTATCGACTCAGGGCATGCCAGTGTTTTAAAATTACTGCATCAGACTTATCAACGGATAGGTGACTGGGAGGGTATCCGTAAACTGATACCCGCCTTACAACAGAATAAAGTGCTGATGGAAGCTGAAGTAAAATTACTGGAAACTGAAACCTTTAGTATTTTATTAAAGCAAGCTTCAGAAAAAGGTAATGCTGAAAAGATTCAACAATGATGGCAAAGCGTTCCTGAGCATGTACAATCTTTTCAAGGGATGAGAGCCATTTACTTTGCTGCAATGATTGAGGCTGAGGCGGGTGATAAAATTGAAAATTTACTGGCTGAAACGATTGTAAAAAACTGGGATGAAACCTTATTGGTTTTATTTGCCAATATACAAACAAAAAACAGTCACAAACAGCTACAAACTGCAGAGCAATGGTTAGCCATACACTCAGGAGATTCTGTGTTGTTACAGATATTAGGTAAAATTTGTATCAAATGTAAGCAAATGGAAAAAGCTGAGCAATATCTAACCAAAAGCGTGGGTATTGAGCCATCAGTGGCAGCGTATCAAATGTTAGGTGATGTGTTACGAGAAAAAGGTGATCAGGAAAAAGCTTCTGAATGCTATAGAAAAGGTTTGGAGCTAGCTTCTAGTGAAGTTGTTAACCGTATTGAAGGGATTAATGGGTAAGCAAGATAACAAGGTCCGGTTGGTCTAAACCGGACCTTGTGGTTTTTAGATTTAAGACTGATTATTTTTAAACCTTGAGATGCTTAATAGACTTAATAAGCCTGTGCCAAAAAACCAAACAGCAGCGGGAACAGGAACTACGCTTGCTCCTGGTGAAAAATCAGTTAAAACCCTTATATAATCTCCAGGTGTTCCGGCTGCCCAGTTAACTGAAATTGTTTGTAAACCGGTGATTACTACTGCATCACCGCTTTCAAGCCCACGTAAACTGGAGTTAAGGTATGTTACACCAGTATTTATCAGGAAATCACTTGCAGCAAGATTTGTTGAGCTAGTAATTATTCCAAAAATATTTGAATCAAAAGAAATACTTCCAGCTTGTACAGAAAGGTTTTTAGGGTCAAAGAAAATATAGTGACTTGCGACTGTACTTCCTGATAAAAGAACTCCTGAATTATTCCCACCACCAAGTCCATTAGCAAGAATATCTACATTTATATCTGTGGGAATAGCAATATTTTGCCCTTCATCAAAACCATATAAATTAGGGGATTGAAATGTGTCTGCCCCAACAGTGTTGTCTGGGTTTGATTCTGTAAAGGGTAGAGATAATTTAACAAAACCTCCCACTCCAGAGCTTACATTTCCCGAAATAATCGTGGCAGAGGCTTGTGTACTTATTAGTAGAGTCGAAATAGAAATGAGAGAAAGTAGAAAGTATTTCATTTTTTTTCCTTAAGTTTTATAAGTGTAAAAAACAGAAAAGCAAGAAGCAGGCCATATTGTAATACATTGATTATATTAAAATATAATGGTTGCTACTGTAAAAGTGTAAAATAAATTGACACTCTTTTTATAGTGGAACACTGATGTTAAAATAATAGCCCTTTGGCACTCCGCAGGCTTTAGTGTAAGAGCAAGCTAAAGCCACTACCAAAAAAGAACACTCTATCAATACATTAACGTCTAATTATACCTTCTCGGTGTAGCTAGAAAGTAAAAAATACGTATTATAGTGATATAGAAAAATATAATTTGTTGTCCATGTCGGTAGCTTAAAGCATTATATCAGGCTAAATACCAAGGTCGCAACAGGGGCTCAGAAGGTATAATTGGATTGTATTTCTGCCAAAATAAAAGGAAAAATATGCAACACTATAAAGTAGCGGTCATTATTGGCCGTCATCAAATTTCACATGCTGGACATGAACTCTTAAAGCAGAGGGCATTAGAAATTGCTGATCAAGTTGTGATTATTATTGGTTCCGCCTTTCAGGCAAGAAGTCCTAAAAATCCTTTTAATTGGCGAGAGCGTAGAGAAATGATTCTCTCTACTTTGACAGAAGCTGAAAAACAACGTGTTTTTTGTTGCCCTATTCGTGACTACTATAATGATGAAAAATGGAATGCAGAAGTTAAGCGTATTGTTAATGAGTATTCAAAGCAAGATATTGTGTTGGTGGGGCATAAAAAAGTAGCAGATAAGGATACTTATTATTTAGATAATTTTGGTAATTGGGCTTATATTGGCATTGAATCTATTTATAAAATAAATGCTTCTCAAATAAGAGAAATTTATTTTGAAGCGAAGGATATAGATGATTCTCTCGCTTCAGTGAATGATTTAATTTTACCTTCGGTTAAACAGTTTTTGAAAGCATGGCGACTAAAGCCAGAATATTCTGAGTTAGTTAAAGAGCATCGTAAGTTAAAGCAAGAAAAAGCGTTATGGAAGAATAGTCCTTATGATGTGATTTTTAGTACAGCGGATGCTATTGTTAAAGTAAATGAGCATATTTTGCTTGGGAAAAGAAAATACTACCCAGGAAGAGGGTTGTGGGCCATTCCCGGTGGTTTTATTGAACAGCATGAGACCATTTTACATGCTACTTTAAGAGAGCTAAAAGAAGAAACTCAAATTGCTTTAAGCAATAAAACTATTTTGCAGGGGCTTAAGTCAGTCAAGGTATTTGATCATCCCAATAGGTCATACCGAGGCCGTTTTATAACCCATGCCCATTTTTTTGAGTTAAGCGGTGAAGATGTTCCTGATATACAGGCGGCAGATGATTTAGAATTAGTAGCATGGATACCCGTTAAAAAATTAAGCTGTATGGAAGAGCAACTGTTTGAAGACCACTATCATATTTTGAATCAATTTTTAGAGATAAAAAATGGGTAGTGGATTAAATAGTTGATACAGCTATTTTAAGAACTTATTCATTCTTGGGGTACCGGCTTTAGCCTACTTTTGCTATGAAGAAAACAGGTTAAAGCTTGCACCGAATCCATCTACCATCATTTTATTTTATAAGATGGCCCTTCGTCTGAATATCGTTGTGGTAGCTATAACTGCACTTAAAAGTAGAAAGAATGATGGAGGTAGAGGAACAGAACTAATGGAGGTACCTGATTCAAAATTAAAAGCCATATTGTTAGGTAGAGCTTCTCCGCTGGCTAAGGTAATTGAATCAAGTGTTAAAGTATTGAAAGCATTTGCTGTAGAGCTTCCTCCTACGTTTCCGGTTTCACTGCTAAGTCCTACGCCGAGAAAGTAAGCGCCAAAAGGGGCGGCGGGGTCGGTGAAAGACAATAGCGGTGAGTTGAAACTAAAGCTGCCATTGAAATCATACTCATTTGGATTTATTTCTGTAAACACAGCTGTATCCCAGCCAAGGACCCCGTTATTTAATATTGTTTGGGTTAAGCCTCCATTGAAATTTCGTATGCCTGCTGTTAGTAATGGGTTGGTTGCAAACCCTAAGATAGAGTTGCGAGCAGTAACCCTTACTCTCGCAGATGAGTTATTCGAATCAAGAAGGCCTCTTGTAGTTTGGCTTACACTGAGCCTGGCATGAACTGAAAAATTAAAATTAATGGATGAAGGAGCCCCAGCAGCTCCAGGTAGTAAAACATCACGCCATGATGAGTTTGTGCGAGTACCGCTGGAACTCGCAAAAAAACTTGCAGCATTAGGTGCTGTTGATGAAGAGATAGCTTTCAGAACAGGGGTTCTCGCGATACTTGCAAAAGCTCTACCATTTGCATTAAAGCTGCCATTATTGTATGTGATTAAACCTGAGTCGGCAGTTGTTGCAGCCTCTAAGCGAGTGCCTCCTCCATTAGCAATTCCAGAACCAGCATGCATATCTGTTACAACTGAAACATAAGTACCAGCAGTGATAATGGTTGCGGAAGCAGGTACTGTTATGATGAACAATAATATAACAGCAATATGAGATTTGATGATAGTCATTGCATAATCCCCATTTTTTCTAATTAGGAATAACCATTCTATATTTATGGTGAAATAATTCAAGTAAAAATATAAACTTAAGGGCTGGAATTTAAAATAAATCAGGATATATAATTTAAAGGATAAACGAACTTGCTAAAGCTGAATGTACTAGTGGCAGTATCTATTAGCTATCGTTGGGATATCAACATGAAAAGTATTTGAAGATGGTAAGGTAGGCCTATATTGATTATGTGAAAGCAACAACTCTCAGTATTTTATTTATTCACTAACATTTAATTCCATTATTATCTCCTGATGTTTAATTAGAAGAAGTATTTTAAATGAACAGTCAGCATACTTCAGTGGCTTTGTTATAAAGCAATGTTGTTATTAAATGTGAAGAAAGTATTTATACACAAAATTAAATCTTTTGTTACTAAGGTAAATTCTAGTTTATTGATATCGCCTTTAAAAGACGAGGAAGATAGGTAAGTCATTGATATTTACTCTAAAAAACAGGCTGTGTAAAAGCTATACAATTTAACTGAAAGTCTTAATTTCTCTATAAATTGATGACTTATCATGACGTTATTAACAGAGTTATCCACAGAATTTGTGGATAACTCTATAAGTTATTGATTGTGGTTTTATGAACAATAGTTGATGAAAAATATTTTTAATTTAATACAGTACGAGCATTTATTTTTTGTAAGGGACGGTTGTTGGGTTCGTGCAAAACTTCAGAGAAAGTTGCAATTTGTTGCTTTGAGGCGGTAAGGGCTTGCTTCATAACTAACCAGCGAACACCTTCAGAGCAAGGTGGCGTTGTTAAAGAGCCGTTGAATCTATAATAGTCTCGGTTAAGAGGCATGATATTATTTACATTTACTGCATGGTCAAATGTATTTTTATCCCCTGGATGTTTTGGCATCATTGCCCAGGCTTGTTCTAAGCCTTTATTTGCAGCACCTTCTTTAAACATAACCGCGACTACAGCAAGCTCTCCATTTTTATCTGCATGGACTAAATGTGCTTCAAGAGGGAATGATTTATTATTAATGTTATTTTCACTTGGTGTATGAAAATGAAATTGTAGTAAGTTGAAAATTTTGCCATCAACTTTAATACTACTACCACTCTGATAGTTTATTTGAACTGTGTGGCCATTATTAATAATTTCATTTCCTCCTGCTTGATAGTTAAACTTAATAGAGGGTAAGTCTGCCTGAATAAAGTGAGTTAAATTAATAGGTGACTGGTTTTTTCCTGAACAGGCATAATTATCAGTGCTTATTGTTGCCCAGTTTTTTGGACCTTCGTCACCCGAGTATCCCCAGTGAGCGCTATTTGTTGCACAGCCAGTTGCTAAAGTAGCGATAGTACAAATAGTTATTATGTTTTTTTTCATGATACTGTACTCTTACGATAAAGTAGAAAAATTTAAATTAGAATGTAGAGGCTCTTGCAAAATGACTGCTTTGCTAAATAAAGAGCATAAAATATGTAGTGGTATTTTGTAATTTGTCTCTACAATTCATATTTTCTATATTTTAAAAGCTGAAGCTTTCAACAACCTTTCAATAAAGAAAAAAGGGCTAAGGAAGAAAATCACTTTTTCCTATGTTTTTAAATTGTAAATCAATCCTAGTGCCTCCGCTATTAGAAGCTAGTAAAAATATTTCAATTTTGTGCAGGTTTGCAATTTCTTTGACAATGGCTAAGCCTAAACCACAACCTTCGCCAGAGCTACTAGGAGAGCGGTAAAAACGTTCAAATATTTTATCCCGTTCAGGTGCTGGGATACCTGGCCCATTATCTTCAACGGTTAAACAAATAACGGGGTCGTTTGATAATTTGACTGTAATGGCACCTTTTTTATATCCATAACGAATTGCATTGTCTAATAAGTTGCTCAGTAACTCTGTTAATAAAACACTATCCGCTCTAACAAAAATAACTTTACTTGATGTTTCAAAACTTATTTCTATTTCTTTTTCTAAAGCTTTTGGAACCCATTCAATACAAATTTTTTGTACCAGTTGATTTAATTCTATTTTCTCCAATAGTAGCTCTTTTTCAACGGGGTTAGCACGAGCTAGAGAAAGTAACTGGGTAATCAGGTGAGAAACTCTATCGGCACTATTTTGTATTTGGGATAAAGCAGGGCGCATATTAAGAATATTTTTTTCACGTTGTGCTCGTTCAGCTTGTAATTTAAGCCCTGCCAAGGGTGTACGCAGCTGGTGGGCTGCATTAGCAATAAAACGTTGCTGGGAGTTACTCGCTATTGATAACTTTTCTAATAAATTATTAATAGTATCAGTGAGAGATTTTACTTCAGTAAATACATCTGACTCGGGAATTTGGCTTAAGTCACTAGGTGAACGCTGTGATATATCTTTAGCCAGTTTGTGTAAGGGGGCTAAGCCATGGTTAATGGCTTCAATAATAAGTAAACTTATAAAAACAATTAAAAGCATTTGTGGAATTAAATCAGCCAGTAAAATATCGATCATCATATCTTGGCGTTTATTTAAGGTTTCCGCTATGTGAATAAAAACCTTTTCTGGTAGTGTGCCAGGGACTTGCAGTGATACTATGCGGATAGGCTCACCGTTAAGGGTTGATGTTGAATAGATTGGTTGAAAGGTATTAGTAGGTATTAATAGAGTGGGGAGTATTGCATCACCCGCTAAAAGTTTCCCTTTTTCTGTGGTGATTTTAAAAAATGTAGTATCAATATCATCCCATTTAAATATTTCCAGTGCTGTTGCTGATAAACCCACAGAAATGTGATTGTCAATAACTTTAACTTCCTGTACCAGAGAGTGAGCTGAATCGAGTAACCCACGATCATAAGTTTTTTCAACATAATGCAAGGTAACATAATAGGATAATGCTGTTTCTAAGATAGTGAAAATAATGATAGGAATTATTAAGCGATAGATTATTGTCGTTTTAAGGCTGGTAACTTTAGGCATCTTATTTATCCTCTAGTAGATAACCTAGCCCCCTAAAGGTTCTGATACTCACCTCGTAAGGTTGAATACATTTTCTGATACGGTGAATATAAACCTCAATGGCATTATCAGCCAGTGCATCACCATGTAATGATAGATGCTGAGCAATTTTATCTTTACTGATGACTCTGCCTTTTTGTAGCATTAATACTTCCAATACAGCAGATTCTCTTGCTGATAAGTTAAGTAATTCACCTTTAGCTAGAATTTGTTTATTGCTGGTATCTAGCTGTAGGTTTCCAATTTCGACAATATCAGTAAAGCCTCCATAACAGCGTCGGACTAACGCATGTAATCTTGCTTCCAGCTCTCTAAGTTCAAAGGGTTTTGTCATGTAATCATCTGCACCCTGGCTGATACCCTCAATACGGTCATTTATATCATCACGAGCAGTTAAAATCATAATAGGTAATAATAACTTTTGACTCCGTAAGCTACGCAGTAGCTGTAGACCATCCATATCAGGTAGCCCCAAATCCAGAATAATCAGGTCGAAGCCCTGGGCTTTTAATAAATGTTCTGCATAAGCACCATGTGTAACGCCTGTTACAGAATAACCACTGTTTGAAAGTGTTTGGGTAAGACCATCTGCGAGAACCTGGTCATCTTCTATTAATAAAATTTTCATTACAGGTGAAAGGTTATTGAAAGGTTCAGTTTTTATAATAACAGTTACTTGATGCGCTTCCTAAACAAGGATGTTTATCAATATTTTTAGCTAGGAGGCTGTCCGAGAATAGAGAACCTGCTACGGAAAAAGCCCTTTTGGCCACTTTTTCCGTTCATTTTCGTAAAATAGCACAACTATTCGCCTCAAATGAACGAAAAAACTGACTCAAAAGGGCTTTCCCTCGCGACG
>JAJRUF010000017.1 GCA_024277935.1 Gammaproteobacteria bacterium | reverse complement strand
TTGGATAAAAAATGAAAAGATTTATATTGTCAGTATTTTTTACAGTTTTATGTGGGCAGGTTTTTGCTATAACGCCAGAAGAACAAGGTTTGCAAATTGTTCAGGAAGTAGACCGACGAGATATTGGTTTTGGCGATAGTAAGTCAGATTTAAAGATGATTTTGCGTAATCGGAAGGGCGATGAAAGCTTGCGTACTTTAACTATGAAAACACTGGAAGTGAATAATGATGGTGATAAAAGTTTAAGTGTTTTTAGTGATCCTCGTGATATTAAAGGGACTGCATTTTTAAGCTTTACCCATGCCTTAGTACCTGATGAGCAATGGCTTTATTTACCCGCACTTAAACGAGTAAAGCGAATTTCATCCAGTAATAAGTCTGGTCCTTACTTAGGGAGTGAGTTTGCATTTGAAGATTTGACTTCATTTGAAGTTTCTAAATATAAGTATAAATACTTAAAAGATGAAGTTTTTAATGGAATTGATTGCTTTGTGGTTGAGCTTTATCCTCAGTATAAACACTCTGGTTATACTAAACAGCAAACCTGGATAGATAAGCAGCGATATATCCCGTTAAAAACAGATTATTACGATCGCAAAGACTCTTTGTTAAAAACATTGGAAAATAAAGGCTATCAGCAATATCTCGGACAATATTGGCGAGCTGATGAAATGTTGATGACTAATCATCAAAATGGCAAGAGTACCATTTTATTATGGGAGAATTATAAGTTCAGAAATGGATTTTCAGATCGTGATTTTGATAGAAATACTTTGAAGCGTTCACGGTAGGAGAATAGGTCAGTTATTTACATAAAAGTTAATTAAATCGTATTTCTTTGTTTTACAAAACTCTCAAATTCTTTAGGAGGCAATGGTTTACTGAAATAATAACCTTGGGCATATTGGCAGTGAGGGTGTAAAAGGTCAAGTTGCTCCTTGGTTTCTATTCCTGTTGCAATGACTTTTATGCCCAGTTTATTTGCCAAGATAACAATGGTGTCTACTAATATTGAATAAGTAGGGTCACTGACCATATTATGGATATATGAGCGGTCGATTTTTATGGCATCTACAGGGATTTTTTTTAGATAGTTTAATGATGAGTACCCAGTACCAAAGCTATCGAGTGAAATCTGAATTCCTGCTTGTTTTAGCTTTTCAATACTTTTTAGTTGGCTCTGTTGTTCGTCGAGAAAAATTTTTTCAGAGACTTCAAAGGTAATATGGTTAGTTGGAACCTGTTTTTTATTTAAAATTTCTATCCATTCAAGATGGCATTCAGGTAAGTTATATTGGGCAACTGATTGATTGAGAGATATTTGAATAGGGTCTAGACCTAATGCTGACCAGCGTTGCATATTATTAGAGACCTCATTGATGACCCAGTTGCCAATTTCACGAATTAAACCACATTCCTCAGCAATGGGAATAAAAAGACTCAGGGGAATATAGCCTGCTTTAGGGTGGTTCCAGCGAAGTAGTGTTTCTGCACTGCTTACTTTGCCGTTGTTTAGATCAATAATGGGTTGAAAGTGTAAAGAAAACTCATGGTTTTGTAGAGCTGAATGCATGTCCGCTATTAATTTAAGGCGTTTTTCCGTTTCTTGCTGTAAAGCGGGTGTGTAATAATAAAAACTATTATTACCTGTAAGGGATTTAGCTATATACATGGCACTATCAGCATTTTTTTGTAGCGTATCAATTTCTGTTCCATCATCAGGAAAGATTGATATTCCTATGCTTCCAGATATATAGACTTCTTGCTGATCAATAATGATAGGCTTTTTAAACAAGTTAAATATTTTTCTGACAATTAACTCAGCATCTGTGATTTTGTCCAATTCTGGTAGAATAATGCAAAACTCATCACCACCAAGGCGTGCTACAGTGTCTGATTTTCGAGTAGCCGTTAAAAGCTTTTTTGATGTTTCCTGTAATAAAATATCACCAACATGGTGGCCTAAATTATCATTTACCCACTTGAATTTGTTTAGGTCAAGTAATAGTAGTGCGAGTTTTTTATTACTTCGCTTTGCTCTGTTAAGAGTATGCTTAAGTCGGTCTCTAAATAATGTACGATTTGGTAAATGCGTTAAAGCATCGTAATTTGCCTGTGATTTTATAGATTTTTCGATGGCTTTTTGCTGGCTAATATCTCTTAATACTGAAATTGATTGAGAAATTTTACCGGTATTGTCTGTCAGTACATAAATAGACTCACAGACAGGAATTGGATGTCCTTTTTTGTGACGGACTAAAACTTCACCTTCCCAGTATGATTTGTTTTTGAGTATTGTCGCTACATTTTTAAAGTAGGAGGTATTAAAATAACTTGTATTTAAAATGTCGCTTTTTTTGCTTAAGGCATCTTGTTCCGAGTAACCCGTAATATTGGTAAAAGCATCATTAATAGAAATAATATTTCTTTTTTCATCGGTAATAAAAACTGCTTTTTTTGTATGCTCTAAAAAAGAAAGTTTTAGGCGTAAATTTGGGTCAACAGCCTGTGTGGAGTTATCTGGCTGAAAAAAACCATAAAGCCGCTTAACGATACCTTCGTTATTAACATCAGCTTTTATACTTGCGTGATAAGTAATGGTTTCTTTGTTATCAGAAAGGTAACGAAAATTATATTCAACAGGCTTATGTGAGAATAAGCAAATATTGTTTTTAGTTTTAACCTGAGCTATATCATCAAGATGAATATTTGATATAAACTCTTGATATGAAATGGTTTTATTTGGTGTGGAGAAAAAATTTACTTGCTCTTTTGCAAGTATATATTGCCAGTTTATTATTTTAGATGTATTTTGTGAGGTGGGGGCGAATACTGGTCGCTCACTGTCATTTTGTATGCTGACTATTGATTGAAAAATACTAAAGTTAAGCTGATTTATAAAGCTATTAATGGATGACGATTTTATTACATAATCTATACAGCCTAGATGCATGGCTTTAGTAATAAGCTGAGAATCTTTTTCAGAATTGACAATAATAGTGGGTAGAGCAATATTTTTGGTTTTTAAGTCGCCCAAAAAAGAGAAGGCATTAAGGGTAGGGGTTAAAAAATCAACAATTAATAAGTCATAATACTGGTGGCTTTTGACAGTAAATATTTGCTGTTCGGTGTTTGCTGTATCAATGCAGTAACCTTTATATTTCAGTTGCTTTTTGACTTGACTGGCAATAAATTTATTGCTGTCAAGGTAAAGGATGTTAAAAGTGTCCATGAGTTTTGCATAGATAAGCCAAGGCTGACATTCATTAAATAGCCTAATGGAATGAGAGTAAAGCTATTTTTGAAAAGAGTGGCTAATTTTCCGATAATAAATTTTGAATTTGGGTTAATAATAAATTACCCTCTGAATAATATTTTTCATCAAAGCGTTGTTGATAGGTTTTAGTTAAGTGGTTTATTAACTGATTAAATTCATCTTTAGAATAAGTATCTGAATGGATTAAACCTTCTAGAACCTCCTTGGGGTCGTTAATTTGTTTAGAAAATTGGCGTTCATAACTACAGGCTATCGCATCATGTAATTGTTTGATCTTTTCCGTATTTCCTTCAGCAAGAAAAATGGCAACCAAGCTATTAATATTTCTTAATGGAGTTTTATGTTTCTTTTCGTAAATAGACTCTAGACTTAGAGTTAACTCCTTTAGTTGCGCTTCTGATAGGTCTTGTTGTTCTAACAAATTGTAGACTGTTGATAGCTTGTCTTCTTGGTTTTGTAAGGGCTCACTGACTATTGGCCGCTCTAAAACTTTATCAGTTACAGGTTTGCTAATTAATGCTTCTTGATTTTTTTGTGCATAAGATGACCAGTACTGACTAAAGTAAGGTAAGCCTTTATCATTGGTAAATTGGCGTTTAATAATATCGGCTAAAGAGGCCAGGCCGCAACTGATTGATGAGCTTGGGTAGGATAAAACAACAGGGATTTGTTTTGCGGCTGCTTTATTAACACTGGCATCGGATGTTAAGTAACCTAAATAGGATATATCAATTTTTAAGTACATTTTTACTGCTTTTTGGAAACGCTTAAAAACAAGTTGGCTAGTTTGGTAGTCTTCAACGCGGTTGACTAAAATAAAAATGGATTTCTTTTTCCCCCTGATCATTAACATTTTTAATAAAGCAAATGAATCTGTTAATGAGGTGGGTTCTGGGGTAATAACAATAACCCTATACTGGGCTGAGGCAACAAAATCGAGAACATTACTGTCAATACCTGCGGCTGTATCAACCAGTATATAATCAAATTTAGTTTCAAGAGCTTGTAGCGAATCGGTTAGTAATGCAATTTGCTGAGAGCTTAAGTTGGTGCATTGTTTTATGCCTGAAGCAGCAGGCACTACAGAGATGCCAGAGGGAAGTGTAAGAGTTATTTCTTCAATGCTTTTTTGACCATTTAAAACATGTTCAATAGTATAACGGGGTGAAATCCCCATAAGTATATTGATATTGGCTAAACCAGTATCTGCATCAAATAAGCAAACCTTTAAGTTACGGGCAACTAAGGATAGTCCGAGGTTAGTTGCAATATTTGTTTTTCCTACCCCACCTTTTCCACTGGTGAAAGCGATTACTGTAGCCATTTAACAATATTGTAAGAGTAAAAATATGCATTATATAGTTTTTTAGGCCTTTACATTGTTAAATGTGTCGTTTATTCAGGACATATTTGGGAGGTCATTGTTAAAGTTGTGTTTTTGTAACACAGGTTAAATTAAATTGTTGTTGCTTGTAGAGCGGACTTTAATCCGCAATAACTCAAAAATAATGATTCAATAGCGGGCTAAAGTCCGCTCTACAAAGCATCGTTTATGGTGTTTTTAAAAATCATGTTGTTTAAGGGAGTCTGAAGAAATAAAGTTACCCATCTTGTTTGTCTTTTTGCTCCTGACTCAATGATCTCAATCGTTGCGTAGCCTGCTATGCGCCTCTTGAGATCGTTTAGTCAGAAACAAAAGTTCTTCGCAATATGAGTAACTTTATTCCATCAAACTCCCTAATACAATACCTTCGCCAATTTTATTTCGGGCGGTTTATACCTAATTTTTTATGTGATGTTTTTTTGAAGAGTCTAATAAAACGATCAAAAAACTCATGCACAATAAGAGCTGAAATAATAAGGGCTGTCCCTGTTATTATCTTTAAAGTAATAAGCTCATGGTTGAGGCTGTGTCCTATATATAAAGCAAGAACAGGGGAGATTAAAGGAATAAACCCTACGGTTGTTGCTGACAGGTGAATCAGTAGATAGTAATAAAGTACAAAACCAATGGTTGTTGCAATAACACCCAAGTAAGTAATTGATACAATATTAATGAGGCTTAAATTATGCGGCCAGGAGGTATCAGAAAATATTAGCCAGGTGATTAAATAAGCAGGCAGAGAAAACACTAGTCCGCCCGTAACTTGTGTGGTTGCCGGAAGTTTTGCTTTAATTCGCTTTACCCAGACGGCACATGCTGTTTGTAGAGACACTGCAGTTAAAACTCCCATAATGCCATAAACAGCTTGAATATTCAGTTGTAATGCTGAACTAAACAGCATGCTTAAGCCTGAAAGTCCTAAAAAATAAGAACAGATATTGCCAAAGCTTAGGCTGCGCTCCTTTAACCAAATAGCAGCAAAAAAAGCACTTAAAAAGGGTGATAAGCCAAAAATCCCGGATACCCAGCCAGAAGGGATAAATTGAGCCCCCCAATACACACAGAGCATAGCAGCATAAATTTGTATGGCAACGGCCAGGTAAGTCTGTTTTGCTTTACGATGCGAGGGTAGGCGTTTTCGACGGATTAAAAGCAGTAACAGCATGCAGGCTGTACCAATTGTCATACGAGAGCCTGCACCAAATATAAATCCTGGGCCATCACCACTCCACTTTATGGCAAGAGGGGTCGTTGCCCATAGAATAATAATACTGATATAAGCAAGTGCTATACGCATAGGTGAATAAGTTTAAGAAATTTCTGCAAGCAGGGAATCTATCATGTTTTGTGCTTGTTGCTGGTAACTTGAACCAAATAAATTGAGGTGATTAAGGATGTGATATAAGTTGTACAGCGTTTTTCGTGTGCTGTAATTTGAATCTAAAGGGTAAGATTCATTATAAGCAGAATAAAAATTAACACTAAAGCCGCCAAATAATTCTGTCATAGCAATATCCGTTTCTCTGTCACCATAATAACAGGCAGGGTCAAAAATTATAGCTTCCCCTTGCTTCGTCATGGCAGCATTACCAGACCATAAATCACCATGGAGTAATGATGGTTGGGGTGAGTGATCGGTAAATAAATAATGTAAGCTGTTAGATAGTTTTCTAGCTGATTCAATTAAATAGCCATTTATCCCATTTTTCTCGGCAACAGATATTTGAAAATCTAAGCGTTTAGATTGCCAAAACACAGGCCATTGATTTGTTGGTGTGTTAATTTGTGGTGTTGAACCAATGGTATTCGCTTTATGCCAGCCAAAAAAAGGTTGACGGATTTTATGTAATTCAGCTAATTGTTGACCTAATTGACTTTCAGACTGATGATTTGCTGTTTTCAAGTGAATGAATTCCAAAACTAGGAAAGCGTATTCATCCACCTTGCTAAATATTATAGGCTTAGGTACTTTTATTGTGTTGGTTTTAGCTATTTCTGTTAAGCCAGAAAACTCTGCCTCAAACATCGAAAGCAAATGTGCTTGGTTTAGCTTTACAAAATAACGATTATTGTTATTTTGTAAAATATAGCCAGAGTTAATACAGCCCCCAGAAACGGATGTTATTTCTGTTGCCTTAAAAGGGGAGTGTACAACTTGTTCAATTTGCTGGCTAATTGACTGCCAAACTGCTGAGGTAGGCATGATTAAGCTAATGACTGTAACATTTGCGTAAAATAGTCTGTAGTTTTTCTAACCCCATTTGTCTTGTTAAGCTTATATTTCTTTCAGGTATTTTTTCGGGGTGAGGGTATGAATCTAAAGCTTTTTCTAAACTTAATTCTCTAATAAGATGCAACATTGGGTAAGGTGAGCGGTTGGTATAGTTGGCAGGGTCACTTTCTAGTTCACCTTCAAAACAATAGTTGGGGTGAAAGCTGGCTAATTGATAAATTCCTTCATAGTGCATGTTAATTAACAGTGACTCGGCAAGGTTGAGAAAATCAAGAAAGTCATCAAATTGATTGAAGTTATTTGGAAAAATAACTAAAGTTGTTTCAATGGCAGGGTTTGAATCTAAGCGTTGACATTCATTGATCACTGACTCTAAGCACTGTTCGATGGTATTTAATTCTATCACTGAATAATGAATGCTGTGATTGTCGTATTCACGTTTAGCAAAAGGACAGATATTGTAATTGATAATAAAAGAGCTAAGCCAGGATTTGGTTTGTCTGATGATTTTTTTAGTGGGCATAATAATGAGGATAGAAGAAAAGCCTCTAAAAAGAGGCTTTTTCTAAAGCAAATTAGCTGTGGCTTACTCCTTCAGCAATACGTTGTTCTCGAAGTTCTTTTGCATGTTCAACTTTAGAGAAAACTCTTAGAATATCAGTAGCAGAGAGTATACCTACTAATCTATCATCTTTTACAACAGGTAGCGCCCCAACTTTTTGATCTGCCATTATTGCAGCAGCATCAGATGCTAAAGTATCGGGTAAAATAGAGGTAATGCCTCTACGCATAATATTCATGACTTTTTTAGGCACAACATGAAGCTCAGTACCTGTTTTATTCGCTTCAATAGCATTAGAGTTGCTTTTTGGGCCAAGTGCTTTATACATATCCCTATCTGAAACCATACCAACAAGTTTGCCTTTTTCAATAACCGGTAAGTGTCTAACTTTTTCGTAGTGAATCAGGAAAAAGACACGGTCAATCATATCGTGTGGCTCAACAGTAAATACATGTGAAGTCATTAATTCTTCAACGAGCATAAAAAATCCCCTCTTAACAATAAAAATATAGCTTATAAATTGAGTCCATAAAATAGATAAAGGATTTATATTTAAAGTACCCCGCCTATTTATGCACGTCC
Organism: Gammaproteobacteria bacterium; assembly: GCA_024277935.1. Taxonomy (GTDB): domain Bacteria; phylum Pseudomonadota; class Gammaproteobacteria; order Methylococcales; family Methylomonadaceae; genus QPIN01. Next base: position 14,804 of record JAJRUF010000017.1, on the reverse strand, counting down.
CATATTGCTAAGAATAAGGAAGTTATTCGTTTTTTACAAGTTTGTTAAAGTCTTAAAATAAAAAGCTTATATATTATATGTGTAGGACTGGTGTGCAGGTTGTTGATTTGTATATATTCAAATCATTTTATGGGGTGATAAAATAAATTGAGATACTTTTAGTTGCATTGCTTTATTTCTAATTCAATGATAATTGAGATAAAATGACTGAATCAAATTCAAATGCCTGAATATAGTTTCTACAGGTATTTAATCTTTATAAACATTGGAGTTTTTATGCGTATTATTCTTTTAGGCAGTCCCGGTTCAGGCAAAGGTACACAAGCACAATTTATTACTAAGAAATATAACATTCCCCAAATATCAACAGGGGATATGTTGCGTGCAGCGGTAAAAGCAGGAACAGAGCTTGGACTTGAAGCTAAAAAAGTAATGGATGCTGGTGGCCTAGTTTCTGATGATATTATTTTAGGCTTAATTAAAGAACGCATACAAGAAGATGATTGTACTAACGGTTTCTTGTTAGATGGTTTTCCTCGGACCATTGCACAAGCAGAAGGTTTAAATGCTATGCAGGTGGCAATAGATCATGTTATTGAAATTGTAGTGGAGGACGCTGAAATCATTAAAAGAATGAGTGGTAGAAGGGTGCACCCCGCATCAGGCCGCACTTATCACATTGAATTTAATAAACCTAAACAAGAAGGACTTGATGATGATACGGGCGAACCTCTCATTCAAAGAGATGATGACCAGGAAAGTATCGTAAAAAAACGTCTGGCTGTTTACCATGATCAAACAAAGCCTTTAGTGGATTTTTATTCTGCTGATTCTTCCGTTAAATTTAGTTCAATTGAGGGCGTCGGTAGTGTGAGTGATATTACAGCAAAAGTTTTTGCTATTTTAGGATAACTGGAAATAGATAAAATACTAGAATATCGTGACCGCACTATAAGTACTACAATGATGTAGGGTGTGCTGAGGAACGAAGCGCATCAATTGTAAATGATACGCTTCCTGTATCATCCTGTCCTGCTTTTACCACTAATTTAAGGCAGTGATGCTCTGCGTGCGAACTATCAATAATGGTGAGCTGTATATTGGTAGTTGACTTACTGCAAAAAGACAAAATATTTTTAACTGAATGTAAAGAGGTGTATTGAGTGTCAAAAAAAGTTGATGTGGCTGTTGTAGGTGCAACTGGCGCAGTTGGGGAAGCTATGTTGTCAATTCTGGAAGAACGTAAGTTTCCTGTGGGTAATGTGTATGCATTGGCCAGCAGTCGATCTGTTGGTAAGCGGATATCTTTTAATGGAGGGTCTATTGTTGTTGAAGACCTGGCTGAGTTTGACTTTTCGAAGGTACAAATCGGTTTGTTTTCAGCAGGTGCCTCAATTTCAAGGGAATATGCACCAAAAGCAGCCGCTAAAGGTTGTATTGTAATTGATAATACGTCTGAATTTCGCTATGACGATGATATACCTCTCGTTGTACCTGAAGTTAATCCAGAAAAAATAGCTGATTATCAAACGCGCGGGATTATTGCTAACCCTAATTGCTCAACCATTCAAATGTTGGTTGCATTAAAACCAATTTATGATGCAGTGGGTATAGATCGTATAAATGTATGTACTTACCAAGCGGTTTCAGGCACTGGCAAGGAAGCGATAGAAGAGGTGGTTAAACAAACGGCTCAGTTATTGAATGGTAAACCGATTACAACTGCAGTTTATCCTAAACAAATAGCATTTAATGTATTGCCTCAAATTGATGTGTTTATGGATAATGGCTACACCAAAGAAGAAATGAAAATGGTGTGGGAAACCCAAAAAATATTTAACGATAAAGGTATTAAGGTAAACCCAACAGCCGTACGTGTTCCTGTTTTTTATGGCCACTCTGAAGCGGTACATATTGAAACAAAAGTAAAGATTGAAGTAGAGCTTGTACGTCAATTGTTAAGTGCTGCACCTGGGGTTACGGTTATGGATGAGCGGGTAGATGGCGGCTACCCTACGGCAGTAACAGAATCTTCTGGTCATGATGATGTGTTTGTTGGCAGAATTAGAAAAGATATATCCCATCCTCAAGGTATTGATTTATGGGTGGTTGGGGATAATGTACGAAAAGGAGCCGCATTAAATAGCGTACAAATTGCAGAACAGCTGGTAAAAAAATTCATCTAGTCTAAGCTTAGTAAATATACGAATCCACTTAAACTAGACGGAGTGATTGTTTGGTTTTTGTGGTTTTATGACGGTTATAAAACAGCCAAGTTTTTATTTTATCGGAGAGCATTTTTTTAGCTTATTTATTTGGTAGACATAACCGGCAAATTGTTTTCTAAAAATTAATAAAAATCTGGATATAGGTTTTTTGCAATAAGCTGTCTAATCGATGGGTGGCTTTATGAGGTTTGAGACTGTGGTTAAAAATAGTAAAGGAGGTGGTTGTGCGCAATTTAACTAAAAGTATAGCGGCTGTATCATTATTGATACCAGCTAATGCCTATTCATTAGGTATCGGTGATATTAAATTGCACTCAGCTCTAAATCAGAAACTTGATGCAGAGATTGCATTACTTGTTTCAGCGGGTGAGAATATTTCTGATATTAAAGTAAGGCTGGCTTCCCCTGGTAAATTTGATGAAGCGGGTGTGCCTTGGAGCTACTTTCTTTCAAAAATTAAATTTAAAGCAGTAACTCGGGCTGATGGCTCGACTGTTGTTAAATTGAGTTCAAAAGAAGCTTTAAGAGAGCCTTTTTTAGATTTTTTGTTGGAAGTTACCTGGGCTTCTGGCAATTTATATCGTGAGTTTACAGTCTTGGTAGACCCTCCTGTTAGTTATAAGAAACCGACTATTCCCGTTATTCAAAAACCACAGCAGGTAACTTCTAATTTTTCTAATAAGTCTGTAACGATAATTAATCAAGTTGCTAAAGTAGCTTCGCAAGTTGATTCAAGACAGTACGGGCCCACAAACCGAACAGATTCTCTTTGGAGGATTGCTAATAAAACAAATGCTTACAGTGATGTTTCTGTTGAACAGATGATGATGTCTATTTATGAGGCAAACCCTAGAGCATTCTATAAGAAAAATATTAATGCTTTAATGGCAGGAAGAACATTAAAGATTCCTAGTAAGGATGTCATTCTCAAGTTATCTAAAAGGCAAGCAGTAGACGCTTTTAAAAAACAAAATAATTTATGGAAAGGGCGACTTAGTCAGAAAAAAACGTCTGTAGAAGATAGTAATACCTCGCTTGCTAATCAGTTGGAGTTAGAAGCACCTGCTATAGATGAAATAGCTAATGCAGTTAAGGTAAAACCAGGTGATAAACATTCTGCAAAACATATTGTTGATTCCGAAATAGATAACTCAAAAATAGCGACTAGTGATGAAGGCTTAGCGTTACAAGCCAGGATGGACAAACTGGAACAGCAGTTAGTGATGATGCAAAAAATACTCATTTTAAAAGATGAGGAAATTGCAGCATTACAAAATAAAACTACAACTACTGGTAATAAAGCGGTTGAACCAGGAGTACAGCCGACTGTTGTTACACAGGTAAAAATAAAAACTCTTGCAGAAGTTGAAGAAGAAAAAAAGCTAGCGAAAATAGCACCTGCTGAGTCTATAGCAAAGCCAGTTGTAAAAACCACTCCTGTTACGGTTAAAAAACCTATTGTTAAGCCTGCTGTAAAACCTAAGTTAAAGCTCAAGCCTACGCCGGTTGTTGAAGAAAAAACTGATTATTTGATGTTCGCTATAGGTGGTGGTAGTGCCATTATTTTAGCTGTTCTTGCGGTACTTTGGAGGCGTAAAAGAAATGCTGAAGAAGAGAAAGATACTGAAAGTATGTTTGCTTCGGCAAGTGAAATTAGTTTACCAGACGCTTCTGATGATGAGATACCCATTCCTGTTGTAGATGACTCATCTAGTTATAATGTAGGAACAGTAGGGGAAAGTTCATTTTTAAGTGAGTTTACGCCCAGTGATTTTGATGCCTTTGATACAGATGAAAGTGAAGTTGATCCTGTTTCTGAGGCGGATGTTTATTTAGCGTATGGCCGGTACCAACAAGCTGAAGACCTAATGGTTCAAGCAATTAAAGATTACCCTGAGCGTGATGAGTGTAAACTGAAATTGTTAGAAATATTTCATAGCAATGAAAATAAAAGTTCTTTTGAGGAGTATGCAAAAGAATTGGTAACGGAAGGAAAACCTGAAGATACTGAGTTTTGGGGTAAAGTCGTGGAAATGGGGCAAGAATTAAATCCAGATTCACCCTTATATGTTGCTAAAGCCAGTTTTGAATCTGTTGATCTAGATAAAGCTCAGCAGCAGGATAATAAGCAGGTTGACTCTGTAGAGGCAGAGCAGCAAAAAACAGTTGATGAAGTTGATGAAGTTGATGAGCAAGCTAAGGAAGCTGATTTTGACTTATCTGTGTTTGAGGATACAGATACGAGCCATGTTGAAGAGCAACAAGAAAATACTTTAAATGATGAACAAGTTGTAGCGGATGAAAATGTTCTTGATTTTGACTTAAGTGTCTTTGATCTTGATGGAGCGGCAGAGGATGAGGCGTCGTCTGAAAGTAGTGCAACTGAAGCAGTAGAAACAATTGAATTTGATTTGGATTCTGTAGCAAGTTCTGAAACAGAGGAAATCAAGGTTGAAGAAGTAAGTGATAGCCCAGAAATTGAATCGTTTGATTTTGACTTTGACTTAGGGGTAAAAGCAGAAAAACAAGCGACTGAAGATCCTGAAACGATTAACTTAGTATCAGAAGCAGATATTGATATAGACTTAGAAAAATTTGACTTTTCATCGGATGATAGTAAAAACGAGAAAGAAACATTAAGTTTAGAGAGCGAGCTTAATACTGAGGAAGAAACTGGAATAGATAATTTTGACTTTGATTTTGATGAGCCAGTAAGTGCCCTCGCTAATGCTGAACCCGTTGCTGAGTTAGATGTGAATGTTACAGATTTAACCGATATGGATGAGTTAGAAACTAAACTGGATTTAGCTAAAGCTTATATTGATATGGGAGATGCAGATGCTGCTGCCGATATTGCGAAAGAAGTGCTGGAAAAAGGTAGTGAAAAGCAAAAGCAGGTGGCTCAAGAGGTTCTTAATCAGTTAACGTAAATTAAAAAATATTTGTTATTTACGTATAAAAAAAGTCCTATCAGGGCTTTTTTTATACGTAAAATGTTTTGTTGTTTTGAGGAAATGAAGCAGAACCAAGGGTTACGTTACTGTACTTTAATACCTTGATTTCGCTTTGCCATATTAAGGCTGCATTGAGTTGGACTACATATTGAGGGGTTTATTCTCGTTAGAATACGAAAGTATTCGCTGTATGTAGGAGAGGCTAAATCCGCTACATAGATATAAAATATCTTAACTAAAATGATAGTGTAGGGCTTAAAGTAATAGAAAGTAAGTTAAAGGCTATTAACTGCAAGTCTAAGTCTTGAATGGAACAAGTGGCACAACCTTACATAGCTTGTAACTGCTTAAATATATTCTGTTTTTGTAAAATAAACCCTGCTATTTTATTTTTAAGGGGGTTAAAATTTGCAGAAATAAGGTGGTTTTCTTTTTCTAACAGGCTGACTTCTAAAGTGTTTGCAAGAACCTGCATATCAGTAAAACCACAGAAGCTAACTGAACCATGAAGTTTATGTGTTATTTCAAGTGCTAACTCAAACTCGTTAGCTTTTATAGCTTGTTCTATAAGTAATGATTGCTCTGGTAATTCACTAAATAATTTATTGAATATGGTGGTTGCAAGCACTATGTTACCTGATGATTTCTGGACTAGAGACGACACATAATCTACTTCTATAGCAGGTATCTTAATATTTGTTACAGGAGGAAGCCATAAGCGAAGAAGTTCGTTTAATTGATCTAATAAAATGGGTTTGATCAGGCACTCATCGAATTGAGCACTAATAAGTGCTTTTTGTTGATCGCTTTGTAATTGGGCGGTTATCGCAATAATGGGAGTACTTTGGTTGATGGCACCTTGTTGTTTGATGATTTTTATAAACTCTAGGTCGCTAAAATAAGGCATCTGAATATCAAGCAGAATAAGGTCAAATTTATAATGCTGAAGATAATTAAGTGCAATTTTTCCATCAGTAGCGAAGGTTAAGTTTTTATATTGATCTTCTTGCTGAGACTGAAATAATAATCTGTTGATTTTATTATCATCTGCAATAAAAATAGAGAAGGAGCTATTCATTATTAGTTTGAGTCTTTGGTTGAGAGTTATACTTTACACGGTCATGACCTTGCGAAGTATAAGCCTATTGTTTATATAGAATAGAAGAAAATAGGATAAATTAGTTTCACCGTAGCTGTTTGAAAAGAAAATATATTTTCATTGACTAGTTAAGTGAATGCTAATACTCTAAGGGAGCTATCTCTATCTATCTTATCCTTGTTATTTTATAAATTAAGGGTAATTTTTTAGAACATTTAAAAATGCACAACAATAATAATAGCGCATTTTCAATATAATATATGAGGAGAAATTTATGGCTCGAATAGTTATCTTAGGTGCTGGTATTGGTGGTGTTCCCATGGCCTATGAAATGCAAGAAATGGTTGGGAAGGAGCATGATGTTATTAGTATTTCAGATTCACCAACCTTTCACTTTGTACCATCAAACCCTTGGGTTCCACCTAAGTGGCGTAAACCTGAAGACTTGAAAATTGAGCTTGCCCCTATAATGAAAAAGAAAGGGATAGAGTTTATTCAAAAAGCGGCTACTAAAGTAGACCCTGAAAATAACCAAATTGAAATGGCTGATGGAACCACGGTTGCTTATGACTTTTTAGTGATTGCAACAGGCCCTCGTTTAGCTTTTGATGAAGTGCCTGGCTTAGGGCCAGAAGGTTATACCTCATCCGTTTGTCATGTTGATCATGCGGAACTGGCATCTAAGGATTGGGATGAGTTTATGAAAAACCCAGGGCCTATCGTTGTGGGTGCTGTTCAAGGTGCATCATGTTTTGGCCCTGCTTATGAATATTTGATGATTTTGGAAACTGAGTTACGAAAAAGAAAAATTCGTGACAAAGTGCCTATGACTTTTGTAACTTCAGAGCCTTATATTGGCCATTTAGGATTAGGAGGTGTTGGTGATACTAAGGGAATGTTAGAAAGTGCTTTAAGAGACAAAACCATTAACTGGGTAACTAATGCGAAAGTCGATAAAATTGAAGACGGCATGATGTACGTTACAGAAGTCGATGAAAATTCTGAAGAGAAACAGAAGCATGAAATTCCATTTAAACATTCAATGATGCTTCCTGCCTTTACAGGAATTGATGCTGTTAGGAATACGGGGGTGGAAGGATTAACTAACCCGAGAGGCTTTGTACTTGTTGATAAATACCAGCGCAACCCAACTTTTAATAATATATATTCAGTAGGTGTTTGCATTGCTTTAGCACCTGTAGAAAAAACACCAGTTCCCGTTGGTACACCCAAGACCGGTTATATGATTGAATCAATGGTGACAGCAACAGCACATAATATTAAGGACCAACTAGCTGGAAAAGAACCCTCTGATGTCCCCAGTTTAAGTGCGCTATGTTTGGCTGATTTAGGTGATACAGGTGTTGCCTTTTTAGCTGTACCACAAATTCCACCAAGAAATACTACATGGTCAAATCATGGGCGTTGGGTGCATATTGCTAAAATTGGCTTTGAGAAATATTTTATGCGTAAAGTAAGGAAAGGTATTAGTGAACCTTTTTATGAAAGAATGCTGCTAAAAATAATGGGTGTAGTTCGATTAAAGTAAGGAAATAACATGACGATAGAGCGGTGGGTGTTGGCTGTTGCCGGATCTTTTATATTAATAAGTGTTAATTTAGCGGTTTTTTATTCCATAAACTGGTTATGGTTTACTGGTTTTATTGGGCTAAATTTATTACAATCAGCATTTACAGGTTTTTGCCCTTTAGCGATTATTTTAAAAAAAATGGGTGTTAAGTCTGGGTGTGCATTTTAGTTTAGTTGTATTTTAAGAACTGAGATGCCGGAAAAGGGGTAAAGCAATTTGCTTTATCCCTTTTTTTGTTTCTGAGCATAAGTTACAGTGTTAATATGAAGTAGGTCCCGTTGGGATTAGACGTTAATTGTGGCATATAATAAAGTACTGTGAAATTAACTGTTTGCACTATAATTTCATATTTATCTGATTGTTTTATAGAGATGTAAATTTAACGTGGAGCATAAAGGGTATGTAATATGGCGCATGTTTTTTTATGCTTTTGATTTTTATATCTATTATATAGTTGGTCTCTATTTTGCTTGATTTATAAGGGGGAAGACAGGTGGCGGAAAATGAAGACGTTGAAGGTGGGGAAAAAAAATCCTCTAAATTAATTATAATTATTGCAGTTGTATTATTACTGGTAGGTGCTGGAGCAGGGTATTATTTTATGGCTGGTGATCCTGAAGCTGTTGATGAAGAACAGGTTGAAGCCGTTGAAAATACCGAAGAGGATGAGTCGGCTAATGAAGAACTTTATTATGATTTAAGTCAGTCATTAATTGTTAATTTTCCTCAAGGTTCTGAGGCTAACCTGATACAAGTTTCAGTTTCTATACTTGTAAAAGGTGCTGATACACTGGAGGCAGTAAAAAAGAATGAGCCTATGATTAGAAATAATTTATTGATGGCCATTAGTGCAAAAGGTGCGGCTAATTTGAAAACACGAGAAGGTAAGGAGGCACTTCGGGCTGTGATGTTAGATGAAGTAGGTAAGGTAATGGAGCGGATGACAAAAAAGAATAAGGTAAAAGACGTATATTTTACTGCTTTTGTTATGCAGTAGCTTAATGAATGGATATTAATAAAATAATACTATACAAAAGTAACTTGAAAGGAAGGAACATTGCTAAAAATTGTACTGTTAATGCTTAGAGAAAAACATCTTAATGCCTTTATTTTTAACTGGGGACTTTAGTTTATGTCTACAGCCGACCTATTATCACAAGATGAAATTGATGCGCTTTTACATGGTGTCGATGATGGTGATGTAGAAACAGATGCAGCCGAGAGTAATGAACAGCATACTGGTGTTAGGGAGTACGATTTTAACAGCCAGGAAAGAATTGTCAGAGGCAGGATGCCAACCCTGGAGATGGTTAATGAAAGGTTAGCCCGATACTTTAGAATTTCACTTTTTAACTTTCTTAGGCGGTCAGCAGAAATTTCTATTTCGGGTATTCAGGTGCTAAAATTTTCTGAATATATTCAAAGCTTATTTGTACCCACTAATTTGAATATTGTTCGTTTTGCACCATTACGAAGTCGAGCGTTAATTGTTATGGAACCTCGCTTGGTTTTTACTGCGGTAGATAATTTTTTTGGTGGTGGAGGCCAATTCTACAATAAAGTAGAGGGGCGTGAGTTTACGCCAACTGAAATGAGGGTTATTCGGTTAATTATTGATTTACTGTTTAAGGATTTAAAAGAAGCCTGGAAGCCGGTGATGGAGCTTGAATTTGAGTATATGAATTCAGAAGTTAACCCCCAGTTTGCTAATATAGTGAGCCCAGCCGAAATTGTTATTGTTTCGACCATTCATGTGGAGCTAGAAGGAGGTGGTGGGGATATTAATATAGCAATGCCGTATGCCATGATTGAACCTATTCGTGATTTGTTAGATGCGGTGAGTAGTGACAGAGGTGAAGTAGATGGTGGTTGGCAGGAAGGTTTAAGAAAAGAAGTGTTACGCAGTGAAGTTTCATTAAATAGTTTGTTGGTGGAAAAAACAATGACTATTAAGGATATTATGAGCTTACAAAAAGATGATGTTATTCCCATAGAGATGCCAGAAACCGTTGTAATCCAAGCGGAAGGTGTGTCTATTTTCAAAGGTAAGGTAGGATTATCGGATGGTAACTACGCTATTCAAATAACAGAGAAATTAACACAGGATTCTATGTAAAGTATTGTGAAATATGACTTGGCTTTTTGAAAAAACATAATAGTAATTAGGTAAAAGTATAATGAGTGAAGATGAAGAGCCCGTTGGTGATGATTGGGCAGAGGCAATGCAAGAGCAAACTGATGCAGAAGCGGGTGGTGATGCAGTCTGGGGTGATGCCTTGCAAGAACAAAGTGAATCTGAAGCACTCGCTAAAGCAGAGTTTAGTGAATTGGAAGAACAGGGCGAGGAAAAGGCTGTTAAAGCTGATATTTCACCTGATGAACTTAAATTGGATGTTATTCTTGATGTACCAGTGACCGTTTCTATGGAAATAGGAAGAACTCAAGTCAATATTAGAAATTTATTGCAACTGAACCAAGGTTCTGTTATTGAGTTAGACAGGTTTGCAGGAGAACCTATGGATGTTCTAGTTAATGGGACCTTAATTGCTCATGGTGAAGTTGTGGTGGTCAATGATAAATTTGGTATTCGTTTAACAGATGTTATTAGCCCCTCAGAGCGAGTAAAAAAATTAGGCACATAGGATGCCTGATTCCCCATGAGTCTCAGCCACTTAAAAAAGTTACCACACAGTTCATCATTCCAGTCTTCCCTTAGCAGGAAGCTACTTTTTTGCATGAATAGATTCCCGGTAAGAAGCTTTCGAGGATGGAGGTCTACAAGAGTCTCGGTTTTTTCATTTAACATGGCCGAGATTCATGGGTAGTCAGTTAGGAATTTAATATAGGATTTATCGATTGAAAGCTTTGTTGAAAATTAGCATTATTTATTTATGTTCTATTACAGCTGTTTTTTCAGCCGTTGAGGAAGGGGCAAAACAGACGGTTACTAGCCTTTCTTATGCGCATGTTTTAAATTGGACTTTAGGGTTGATTTTTGTTTTAGCTTTATTTCTTTCTTGTGTCTGGGTTATGAAAAAAATGGGTGCCCTACCTACTAATATTAAAGATGGGATGAAAATTATTGGTGGCTTATCATTAGGTGTGCGTGAAAAAATTATTTTAGTTCAAATTGGTGAGAAACAATTAGTGTTAGCCGTTACGCCCGGAAGAGTTGAAAAGTTATTAGTATTAGAAGGCGAAGATATTTTATTTCAGCAAAGCAAGGATGAGAATACAAATACTGATTTTTCACAAAAATTAAAGCAAATTATGTCAGGAACGGTAGATGAATAGGTTGCTAATATTTATTACTTTGTTGCTAGCAGTGCCCTCTGTATGGGCGGTCCCAGGGATTGATGCTATCACAGTTACAACAAATCCAAATGGAGGGCAGAGCTATACAGTCACTATTCAGATTTTAGCATTAATGACAGTATTAACATTATTACCAACATTGTTGTTAATGATGACATCATTTACCCGTGTTATGATTGTTTTAGGGTTATTAAGACAAGCAATAGGGACTGCACAAGCACCGAGTAATCAAGTGTTGCTAGGGCTTTCATTATTTCTAACCATTTTTATTATGATGCCTGTTTTTGATAAAGTTAATATTCAAGCAGTGCAGCCGTATATGGAAGAAAAGATTGATGCGCTAACTGCGGTTGAAAAAGCTTCGGAGCCATTTAGAAAATTTATGATGAAGCAAACCCGAGAGGCTGATTTAGAGCTGTTTATGCGAATTTCAGGTAGGGAAGATTTTCAAACAGCTGATGATGTTCCTTTTTCCTTATTAATGCCTGCTTTTCTAACCAGTGAGTTAAAAACGGCTTTTCAGATTGGGTTCTTGATTTTTTTACCTTTCTTAGTAATAGATCTTGTTGTAGCCAGCGTCTTAATGTCTATGGGGATGATGATGTTATCACCTATGATTATTTCACTACCTTTTAAAATTATGTTGTTTGTTTTGGCTGATGGCTGGTCTTTAGTTCTAGAAATGCTAGCGGCTAGTTTTTATGTATAATTAAATAGATATTGTCTATGACTCCAGACGTTATTTCAATGATTGCTCAAGAGACAGTGTTGGTAGCAATTAAGTTGATAGCCCCCATATTACTATCCTCTTTAGCTGTTGGTTTACTGGTGGCGATGTTTCAAGCGGCAACACAAATTAATGAACAAACCTTAACCTTTATTCCTAAGTTAGCTGTGGTTATTGTAGTTTTGATGCTTGCAGGGCCATGGATGTTGCAAGTAATCATAGATTATTTTCAAGATCTGGTACATCAAATACCTGAACTAATAGGCTGAGGCAGTGAACTATACTGAACAGCAACTATTAACAATGTTGGCTTCATTTATGTGGCCTTTCATTAGGATTAGTTCAATGTTTGTTTCCATGCCTGTCTTTAGTGTTAAGTCCTTACCTGCAAAAATCCGTATCCTTGCTTCATTGTTAATTACTGTAGTGGTTGTACCCGTTTTGCCAGAAACACCGACTATTGCAATATTTAGTTATCAAGGTTTTTTAGTCACCATTCAGCAACTTGTTATTGGTTTGTCAACGGGCTTTGTTTTGCAGATGGTTTTTGCTGTGATGCTGGTAGGAGGGCAAAGTATTGCCTATAGTATGGGCTTAGGGTTTTCCTCCATGGTTGACCCTGTAACTGGGATTCAAGTTCCTGTTATTGCGCAGGTGTTTGTGGTTTCTGCTAGTTTGATGTTTTTAGCTGTTAATGGCCATTTGCTATTAATTGAAGTGTTGGTAGCTAGTTTTACGACTTTACCTATTGATAAGGCAGGTTTTAGTTTGAATGATATTTGGTCTATTGTTGCCTGGAGTAGTCAAATGTTTTCAGGAGGGCTGTTATTGGCAATGCCTATTATGGCGGCCTTACTGTTTGTTAATATTAGCTTTGGTGTGGCTGCTAGATCGGCTCCGCAACTACAAATTTTTGGTGTGGGATTTCCTATTACCATTATGATGGGAATGGTTTTGATTTGGGTGACTATAGCGAATACATTGGAAGTTTTTTCAGAGGTATTAACGCATGGATTTGCTTTAATTAGTCAGTTACTAAAGGTTTAAGCATAAAAGCGAAAGGCAGTGGCTGAAGATTCAGGGCAAGATAAAAGCGAGGAACCCACCGAGAAGCGTCTTACCGACGCGAGAAAGAAAGGTCAGATTCCTCGGTCGAAAGAGTTAAATACCTTTGTGGCATTGATGACAGCCGCTGTTATGTTATTGTTTGTGGGAGGCTCTATTGCCAACGGTTTGGCGCGTTTAATGCAACAACAACTTAGTTTGAGTCGAGAAGTTATTTTTGACCCTAATAGCCCCGTCATTTATTTTAAGCAAGTCTTATTAGAGGGTATGTTACTTATTATCCCCTTGGTAATTCCTCTTGTTATAGTTACATTATTTACGCCAATGATGATGGGTGGGTGGAATTTTACTATGGAATCCATGGCGCCTAAGCTTTCAAAACTAAATCCTTTTTCGGGTTTAAAAAGAATGTTTGGAATTCAAGGGATTGTCGAGTTATTAAAAGCAGTGGTAAAAATTGCTTTAGTTTTTTTTGTAGCAGGTATCTTATTTGATAATTACTATGATCAATTTATAGGCTTAAGTTCTTTATCTTTAAATATAGCCGTTACAAAAGCAACGGATATTATTATGTTTAGCTTTTTGATTTTGAGTTCAACTTTGGTATTAGTTGTTGCTATCGACGTGCCTTACCAATTATGGAATACCAAAAGGCAATTAAAAATGACTAAACAGGAAGTTAAAGATGAGACAAAAGAGCAAGAAGGTAACCCCGAAGTTAAAGGGCAAATTAGGCGTAAGCAGATGGAAATGTCCCAGCAGCGAATGGCGGAAGAGGTGCCAAAAGCAGATGTGATTGTTACAAACCCTGCACATTATGCTGTGGCTTTAAAATATGACCCCATGGGAAGTGGAGCACCCGTTGTGGTTGCTAAAGGTATTGATTTAATTGCTGCGCATATACGAAATATAGCAATAGGAGAAAAAATCCCATTAGTTGCAGCACCTCCTTTGGCACGCGCATTGTTTTATTCGACAGATACAGGCGAAGAAATACCTCATGGACTTTTTTTGGCGGTTGCTCAAGTTTTAGCTTATGTCTTTCAGTTAAAAACAGCAACAGAAAATGGCACCGAAAAACCTACCCAGCCTCGGGATTTAAAAGTTCCAGCTGAATTCAGGCAACAGTAAAAACTATCGTTCTTACTGCTTTTTTACATTGATTAAAATAAATAATATGGATCTAGCTAACATTACTGAAAAAGTTAAATTATATGCAGGTATGGGGTTGGGAGCCCCAGTGGCCAGTATTATGATTTTATCTATGGTTGTGTTGCCACTGCCAGCTTTTCTACTGGACTTATTCTTTACTTTCAATATAGCTTTTTCATTAATTATTTTGTTAGTGGTTATTTACAGTATAAAGCCCTTGGAATTTTCTGTTTTCCCTTCAGTTATCTTAATTGCAACTTTATTTAGACTGGCTTTGAACGTTGCCTCAACGCGTATTGTGTTGTTAGAAGGTCATAAAGGCGGTGATGCGGCTGGAAAGGTGATTGAGGCATTTGGTTCTTTTGTTATTGGTGGAAATTTTGCAGTAGGTTTGGTTGTTTTTGCAATTTTAGTAATTATTAACTTTGTGGTTGTAACCAAGGGGGCCGGTCGAGTTGCCGAAGTGGGTGCGCGTTTTACTTTGGATGCGATGCCAGGTAAGCAAATGGCAATTGATGCCGATTTGAACTCTGGCTTAATTGACCAGGATCAAGCCAGAGAACGGCGTGCAGAAGTTGCCGCTGAAGCTGATTTTTATGGCTCAATGGATGGTGCCAGTAAGTTTGTTCGGGGTGATGCTATTGCTGGAATTATCATATTATTCGTAAATATT
>JAJRUF010000226.1 GCA_024277935.1 Gammaproteobacteria bacterium | reverse complement strand
TGGCGTCGTTCCTAGGGCGCGCTATGTATGCAAGGAAAATATAAAAAATTGAGAGTTAATATATCCCTACTGAATCATCATTACTGTGGAAGTTACTGAATTTTTTGACAAAATTGTTTTTTTCATAGAAACTGCCTTGGTCTCTAATTAATACTAATAAAAGTGAGATCGATTCCATGGCAGATTTATTTTCAGCGAGTTGGGCACAGGCGTATATGGATGCGTGGAACGCTGATCCTGAAATTACCAGTACATTACAAAAAGCGGGCTTCAGCTCGGTTGTTGCTTTTGGTTTGCCCGATGATAATGAACCTGCTTTTGTTATGGCAATTGAAAACGGCATGGTTTCATCAGTGAACAATACGGCAGTTGATGACATAAAATGGGATATTCGTGCCAATATGGACGTCTGGCTGTCATTAATTGTAAAGCCACCGGGTTTGATGAAGTTAGGTATTGCTTATACTTCTCGTAAGCTTCGTTTTAAAAAGGGTGATTATGCAACCATGATAAAAGACCCAAGTTTAGCGACAGCGTTTGTAAAATCGTTTGCACTGATGGGCAGGGTGCTTTAGCTGTACGTTCTCTTACTTTAAAAAAAGACTGGTATTTGACCAGTCTTTTTTTATGGGTGATAAGTTTGTTATCGTGATACGAATGAGATACTTTTAAATTAGAATTCGTTGTTAATTTGCGATTCAGGTTTAGGTGAAAATATAATGTCAGCAAAACGTGATTTAGTTGTGATTGGCGGTGGCGCAGGTGGTTTGGTTGTTGCCAGTGTCGCAGCTCAACTTGGGATTGATGTTGTCCTGATTAATAAAGAAGAGAATATGGGTGGCGACTGTTTGCATTACGGTTGTGTACCCAGCAAAACATTATTAAAAAGCGCTTCAGTGGCACATGTCATCAGACATGCCGAGCAATGGGGAGTGTCTGTTGATCAGCCAGTCGTTGATATGGCGAATGTTAATGCCGTTGTCAAAAAAGCAGTCGATACAATTCAGGTGCATGATAGTCGTGAGCGTTTTGAAAGCTTAGGTTGTGAAGTGATTACGGGTCAAGCCCATTTTACTTCAGCATCACAAATTGAAGTTAATGGCAAAACGATTGACGCAAAACGTTTCGTTATTGCAACCGGTTCGTCAGTCTGGGTTCCTCCGATCAAAGGTGCGGATTCGATTAATTATCTAACAAATGAAGATATGTTTAGCTTGCCCAAACTACCTGATAGTTTAATTATTCTTGGCGGTGGAGCCATCGGTGTGGAAATGGCGCAGGCGTATTCTCGTTTAGGTACAAAAGTGACTATTGTTGAATTAGCACCACGTTTATTGTCTCGTACTGATGAACAATTATCTTCAATTTTGACTGAGGTATTAACCTCTGAAGGGGTATCAGTAAAAGTAAATAGTGAAGTTGTTGAAGTTCTGGCAAACGATAATCTTAAGCAGGTTATCTTTAAAGACGGTAATAAACTTGAAGCAGAAGAAATATTGTTTGCCATTGGACGACGTGCTGTGGTTGATTCGTTGGCTCTGGATAAGGCAAATATTGCTTACGATGCAAAAGGTATAAAAGTAAATCGAAAAATGCAAACCAGTAATAAAAGCATATATGCCTGTGGTGATGTTACGGGTGAAATGCAGTTAACGCATGTGGCAGAATTGCAGGCAGGTATTGTGCTGGCAAATATGATTTTTAAGTGGCCGAAAAAAATTAATTATGATGTTATACCGTCGGTGATTTATACCGATCCTGAAGTTGCGCAAGTTGGCGTAAGCGTTGAAGAGTGCAAAGCTATGTCGCATGGTGAGGTTTATCAGTTTGATGTCGCAAAACTGGACAGAGCAATTACGGACGGTAATGGTAAAGGTATTGCAACGATTTTGACGAATAAGGGTCGTATTATAGGTGCGCACATTGTTGCACCACATGCGGGGGAACTTATTCATGAGCTGGCATTGGCTGTTCAGGAGAAAATGAAAGTGTCAAAGTTAACGTCTCTGGTTCATGCTTACCCCAGCTATTCGCAACTTAATAAACGCCTGGCAGGGCAGTATTATAATGATCGTTTGTTCAGTCGTTGGACTAAAAAAGTGGTTGCTTTTTTATGGGCTTATTTTTAATGTTTACTCTTAATATTTATTTTTATTCTACTGGTTATTCTGTGCGATGAAAGACACGTTTGATCTATTAATGAAAACAGATTTTCCTGCTATTAGACGAGCAGGATTAGAAACCTTGCAGGTAAATTTAGGGTATCTCTGTAACCAGCAATGTCTACATTGTCATGTTGATGCCAGTCCGCGGCGAACAGAAATTATGACGGCAGAAACGATTGCTGATGTTGTTAATTTTATCAAGAGACAGAATATTAAAACATTGGATTTGACTGGTGGTGCGCCTGAAATGAATCCAGCATTTTTTTCCCTGGTGAAGCAGGCGCGTGATCTTGGTGTACATGTTATTGATCGCTGTAATTTGACCATTCTTCTCGAAGAAGGTTATCAGCAAACGGCTGCTTTTCTTGCAGAGAATTTAGTTGAAGTAGTTGCCTCAATGCCATGTTATCTCCAAGAAAATGTGGATGCACAACGTGGAAAAGGTGTTTTTGATCAGAGTATAGACGGGCTACGATTATTAAATCGTCACGGTTATGGCATTAATGAAAAATTAAAACTCAATCTGGTCTTTAATCCTCAGGGCATCGATTTACCGCCTTCGCAGAATCAACTTGAGCCTATGTATAAAAAAGAATTAAGTGAACGCTATGGTATTTCTTTCAATCAACTTTATACCATTACCAATATGCCGATAAAACGTTTTGGCAGCACCCTGATATCAAAAGGGCAATTTGATAAATACATGCAAACGTTAAAGTCATCTTATACAAAAGAAAATTTGTCGGGTGTGATGTGTAGAACAATGTTAAGTGTTGACTGGTTAGGTTATGTTTATGATTGCGACTTTAATCAAATGTTAGATTTAAATGTTGGCGCGAAAGCGCGTTCAGCATCATCGTCAAATTCAGGAAAGACGCATCTTAATGATTTGCTCAATGATGATTTACAGGGTGAGGAAATTGCTATTATGGATCATTGTTATGGCTGTACTGCAGGTAATGGCAGTAGTTGCGGTGGCGCACTAAATTAATGCCTGTGAGTAGCATGTGAAAATTATTGGAATTTCAGCTTATTATCATGACAGTGCGGCTTGTTTGTTGGTCGATGGTGAATTAGTTTCTGCTGCTCAGGAGGAGCGGTTTACACGAAAAAAACATGACCCCGGCTTTCCAAAAAATGCCATTGGATATTGTCTTGATGCGAGTAAAATAAAATTAAGTGATGTCGACTACGTTGTTTTTTATGATAAACCGCTTATCAAGTTTGAACGTCTGCTAGAAACTTATCTATCCTATGCGCCTAAAGGGTTTAAATCTTTTCTTACTGCAATGCCAATTTGGCTTAAAGAGAAACTTTTTTTAAAAGCAACTCTTAAACGTGAGCTGGCAAAGATGGGGGAAATGGATGAGAAAGTTTTGCCTAAATTGCTTTTTAGCGACCACCATTTATCACATGCTGCTTCAGCTTTTTATCCTGGTCCGTATAAAAAAGCGGCGGTTTTGTGTCTGGATGGTGTTGGTGAATGGGCAACCAGTTCGGTCTGGCTAGGAGATGGCGAGAGGCTGGAAGCACAGTGGGAAATTAATTTCCCGCATTCATTGGGACTGCTCTATTCTGCTTTCACATACTACACAGGGTTTAAAGTTAATTCAGGTGAATATAAATTAATGGGACTGGCGCCGTATGGTGAGCCAAAGTATGTTGATTTGATACTGGATAACTTGATTGATGTAAAAGCGGATGGAACATTCAGGTTAGACATGAGTTACTTTAATTATGCCGTTGGCCTGACCATGACCAATAAAAAATTTAATGATTTATTTGGCGGTTCGCCACGAAAATCTGAAACTGATATTTCACAGCGAGAAATGGATATCGCTCGCTCAATTCAGGTTGTTACCGAAGAAATAGTTTTACGACTTGCGAGAACGATCCATAAAGAATTAAATGTAGATTACCTCTGCCTGGCTGGTGGCGTTGCGCTAAACTGCGTATCAAATGGTCGTCTGTTGCGTGAAGGCCCCTTTAAAGATTTGTGGATTCAGCCAGCAGCAGGTGATGCAGGAGGCGCAGTTGGTGCGGCGCTGTCTATCTGGCACGAGTACCTTGGAAATGCTCGATCGGCAAATGACCAGACCGATAAAATGTCAGGTTCTTATCTGGGGCCGTCGTTCACCAACGAAGAAATCAAAAAATATCTGGACGCTGCTAATTTAAAATACACAGAACTACCTGACAATCAATTGATACCCAGACTGGCAAAAATACTTGCTAAGGAAAACGTACTTGGCTGGTTTAGCGGAAAAATGGAGTTTGGCCCAAGAGCATTGGGCGCGCGATCAATTATTGGTGATCCACGCAGCAAAACGATGCAAAGCACCATGAACCTTAAAATTAAATACAGAGAATCTTTTCGGCCGTTTGCCCCAGCAATAAAGTTTGAAAAAGTAAATGAGTGGTTTGAGATAAAATCTAAAAGTCCTTATATGCTGATAGTGGCTGATGTCATAAAGGATAAGCGCTTAGCAATGTCTGATGAAAGCAGTCAGTTATTTGGTATCGAAAAATTAAATACTCCAAGATCAGAAATTCCTGCAGTGACACATGTCGACTACTCTGCACGGATACAGACTGTGCACAGTGAAACAAATCCACGTTATTACAACTTACTGGATAGTTTTGAGAAAGAGACTGGTTGCCCTGTTTTAATTAACACGTCGTTTAATGTGCGTGGCGAACCTATTGTTAATACGCCAGAAGATGCAACCCGATGTTTTATGCGAACAGAGATGGATTATCTGGTAATGGAAAATATTCTGCTCGATAAGAAAGAACAGCCTGAGTGGCAGAATGATGATACCTGGAAAGAAGAATTTGAACTGGATTGATGAAATTGGGATTGATTAAATAATGCAACATGAAATTGAAGAATTAGACCTCAAAGGCTTGCGCAAATTTGGTATTACAACAGGTATCATAGTAGGCGTTCTCTTTGGTTTAATTCTTCCATACTTATTTGGTAATGCATTTCCATTGTGGCCATGGGGAATCGCCATAGTACTCAGTTTTTTTGGAGTAATTTTTCCCAGTTCACTTCGGCCTGTATATAAAATATGGATGAAAATAGGGCTAGTACTGGGTTGGATAAATACCAGAATCATTCTTGGTGTCATTTTTTTTATTGTATTTGTTCCGATGGCATTATTTTTAAAAATATTAAGGAAGGATGCGATGGCTAGAAATATACGTATCCCGCTAAAAAGTTATAGGATAAAATCCGGTAAGCGAAAATATAATCATTTTGAGAGGCCATATTAATGATTGATTTAATTAAAGACTTATGGGGTTTTATGAGAGAGCGAAAAAAGTTTTGGCTCGCTCCCATTATTAT
>JAJRUF010000225.1 GCA_024277935.1 Gammaproteobacteria bacterium | reverse complement strand
GGCTTTACGTCGATTGAATGTAGAAACAAAGGTGCAATTAGGCATTGAACTGACAAAAGGTTTGGGAGCAGGAACTAAACCAGAAGTGGGTAAGATGGCAGCAGAAGAAAATAAAGAGCACCTAAAAGAAGGGATTGATGGTGCTGATATGGTGTTTTTAACAGCAGGTATGGGGGGGGGTACAGGTACTGGAGCTATTTCGGTTATCGCTGAAGTTGCTAAAGAAATGGGTGTTTTGACGGTTGCTGTCGTTACAAAACCTTTTGATTTTGAAGGACAAAAGAAAAAATTAGTTGCTGAAGAAGGGATTCTGGAACTGGGGAAATATGTTGACTCCCTTATCATTATCCCAAATCAAAAATTATTACCTGTTTTAGGCGGTAACTTATCGGTGACTAATGCTTTTAAGGCTGCTAATGACGTTTTATTAGATGCGGTACAAGGTATTACCGAGCTTATTACACATCCTGGGTTAATTAATGTTGATTTTGCAGATGTTAAAACGGTAATGGCTAATATGGGCGCCGCGATTATGGGCTCTGGTGCTGCTTCTGGTGAAAATAGAGCAAGAGAGGCGGCAGAAAAAGCAATTGCATGTCCTTTGCTAGAAGATATTAACTTACAAGGTGCAAAAGGTATTTTGGTTAATGTAACAGCAGCTGATATGGGCTTAACTGAGTTTGATGAAATTGGTAGTATTATGCAAGCCTTTGCATCAGAAGATGCTGACATGAAAATTGGTATGGCTACTAACCCCGATATGGGCGATGAAATTAAAGTGACCGTTGTTGCAACTGGAATGGGTGGTAATAATAAAACAGTCGTAAACTCACCCGTTAAATTAGTACAAAAAGCGGCTGCCGGTGAAGTTAATTATGATGTTTTAGATAAGCCAACGGTTATTAGACAAAGTAAGCAAGAACCAAGAGAAACACGGTTTGGTGCGCAACCTAAAAATGATGTCGATCTAGATTACCTGGATGTACCTGCATTTTTAAGGCGACAGGCTGATTAAGATTGTTTTTGTGAAATATGATAAAATAATCGGTCAGTTTATTATTGATAGCATTATATGATTAAGCAAAGAACACTAAAAAACACAATTAGAGCAACAGGAGTTGGGTTACATAGCGGAGATAAAGTGTTTTTAACGCTACATCCTGCTGAAGTAAATTCAGGAATAAAGTTTCGTCGTGTTGATTTGGATGAGCCTATAACAATTGATGCAATACCAGGAAATGTTGGTGAAACAATGCTTTCAACAACATTAGTTAAAAACGGCAATAAAGTAGCCACAATTGAACACTTATTGTCAGCTTTCGCGGGTCTTGGTATTGATAATGCTATTGTGGATGTTAGTGCAGCGGAAGTACCTATTATGGACGGAAGTGCAGGGCCTTTTGTATTTTTATTACAATCTGCTGGTGTGGCCGAGCAAGATGCTCCTAAGCAGTATATTCGAATTAAAAAACCTATTCGAGTTGAAGAGGGTGAAAAATGGGCTGCATTTGAACCATTTGCAGGTTTTAAAGTAACCTTTACTATTGATTTTGATCATCCTGCCTTTCCTGATCATTTAAAAACTTCAGTAATGGACTTTTCTTCGACAACATTTGTTAAAGAAGTGAGTCGAGCTAGAACTTTTGGTTTTATGAAAGATATAGAATTTTTAAGGGAAAATAATTTAGCTTTAGGGGGAAGCCTGGATAATGCAATTGTTGTTGATGAAGATAGGGTTATCAATGAAGATGGCCTTCGTTATGCTGATGAGTTTGTTAAACACAAAATCCTGGATGCAATTGGTGACTTATATCTATTAGGTCATAGCCTGATTGGAGAATTTAAAGGCTTTAAATCAGGGCATGCATTAAACAATAAGTTACTACTTGCCTTGTTGGAAAATAAAGAGGCGTGGGAAAAGGTATCATTTGAAAATGATAAAGACGCACCTATAGCCTTTATGCGCTCAATTCCTTCATCTGGATTAGATGAGTAAAATTATGGCATCTTTCAGTTTCCAGTTTACACTTTTGTATTGATATTTCTGTAGGGTGTGCCGACGTTAGGAGGCGCATTAAATGAAGTTTAGCTGATGCGCTTCGTTCCTCAGCACATCCTACAATGATGTGTTTATTTTCTCACACTAAAAAGTGTAAGCTACTTTAGGGTTAAAATGAAAGATGCCAAAATTATATTTAATAGAGGCCTATTAAGACAGGGCTGGTTATGTAGAGCAGACTAAAGTACGCCTACAATCTAATCTGTTGTTTATAAACGGGGGTTTTAAGGGAGCTGACCGTAACTGCTACCAGATTAAAGCCATACTGTACCCCTGGGTCTAAGTAGCCTTGCTTTGTAGATATTTACCTAGCCGAAGCAAGGAGTTTCTAAGTGTTTCGTCGCTTTGATGTTCTGCTTGCTCTAAAATAAAATTAATATTCTTGCTAGAAGGGATCTTTTTTTGCCTTTTTTGTTCAGGTTTCTGAGCTGTCGCTGGAGGAATTACCTTTATTTGCAGTGTTTCAATAACGCCCGTATGTGAGCTTAATAAAGACTGTAGTATAACTGAATGATAAAACCTAAGCTGTGAAGACCAAATGGCGGAATCAGTATAAAGCGATAGTTTTTTATTCGTTAAAACACAATAAAGAGCATGCTCGGATAAATGTTCAGGTAGAGCTAATTTAATTTTTTTTAGCAGTTTTGCCTGCGTTGCTATTTGATACTTATAAAGCGTAAAAATTTTTCCGTCGAAAGAAAGGCTTGATTTAAACGTACTTTTTTTATAAGCCATAAAAGAGCTGCTTAATTATACGATTTAATAGCAAATTCTTTAGCTGTAGCCGCTTTAAATTGAGATTCATCAATAATGACTACTCCACGTAATAACTCACTTTTAGAAATATTTTTAATCAGTAAATCGGCTTTTCTGACGTATAAGTTAATATGGCTAAGTGCTTTTTGCGTTAATGATTCTGGGTCAATATTATTTTGCTGTACGGCTAAAACGGCATCATCAGTAAAAATGATGGTATCACCAGAATGAGTGTTCTCAATAAATACGGGGGATAGTGGAAGGTTGCTGATAATATGTAGCATAGTATTTCCTTAACTTTTTGAGTTACAACTCTCATTAAGTAGGGAGTGTAACTATTTAAAAAATAAGTGTTAAATTAATAATAATATAAATATCAACTTTAGACCAGTTCTTTTTGTAAAAAATTAGCTTGAACCATACCCAGGTATAATACAAGGGCGTAGCTTGGGTGAGCGCAAGCGTTATTCAACACGGTGCGCATGATGGTTTATCAATCTATCATTGATAATTTGACAGAAAGGTAGTAAGTACGGTGTGGTTTTAAGAGGAGAACCTAAGACTCAGCTTTTTGTTCGCGAGCTAATAAGTTTTGAACAGCAATACGAGGCTCTAAACCTTGGTATAAAACCTTATATGTTTGTTCAATAATAGGCATTTCAATATTATGTTTTATTGATAGTAGGTACGTTTCCTTGGCTGCTGAAATCCCTTCAACTTCTTGACCTATCTCTTTTATCGCTGTTTTTTTATCCCTTCCTTCTCCTAGAGCTATACCTAGGCGACGATTTCTGGATTGATTATCAGTACAGGTAAGGATTAAATCTCCAAGCCCAGCTAGCCCCATAAAGGTGTCTGCCTGACCTCCTAATTTAATACCTAAACGCATAATTTCTTGTAGGCCGCGGGTAATTAATGCTGATCTTGTGTTAGCACCAAAGCCTAAGCCATCGGCAATTCCTGCTGCGATTGCCAGAGCATTTTTTACTGCGCCACCCACTTGGACGCCGATAATATCTTGGTTAGTGTATGTTCTAAAGCAGTGATTATGTAGAATTGCCGTTATTTGCTCTGAGAATTGAGGTGTTGTCGTGGCTATTGTTAATGCGGTAGGTAGGCCCACTGCAACTTCTTTTGCAAAAGTGGGGCCGGATAAAACAGCAGTATTAATGGTGTTGGAAAAAACGTATTCTACAACCTGGTTTAATAAAGCACCGTCATCAGGGTTAAAGCCTTTAGTTGCCCAGACTATTTGAGTTTTAGGTGTAATAAAAGGCTTTATTTTTTCTAAAGTATCTTTAAAAGCATGGCTAGGGACTGAAATAAGAATGATAGGGCTAAATTTAGTTGCTTGCTCTAAGCTTCCGGTAATAACCATAGACTCAGGGAGGGGTAATCCGGGTAAATAGTGAAAATTTTCTCTATCTTTAGATAAGCGGGCTATATGATTAGGATTGTGTCCCCAAAGAAGGGTGTGGCAACCATTTCTGGCTGCCTGTATAGCTAGTGCAGTTCCCCATGAGCCAGCGCCGAGTACGCTGATGGATGGTTTCATTAATTTACAGTATTTGTGCCGGGTGCTTGTTGGGCTTGTTGTAAATGTTGAGCATATAATGCATCAAAATTAACAGGGGCAAGTAGGAGTTGTGGGAAGCCGCCTTTTGCAACTAAATCAGAAACAACTTCTCTAGCATAGGGGAATAAAATATTAGGGCAGAAACTACCAACCATTGGTCCCATTTCCTGCTCAGAAAAGCCAGCAAGAGAAAAGATACCCGCTTGAGTAACTTCAACTAAGTATGCTGTTAAATCATTACATTTCACTGTGACGGTAACAGAAAGTGAAACCTCAAACATTGAATCTTCAAGTGCTTCTACATTGGTTCCAAGGTTGAAATCAACTGCTGGCTCCCATTTTTCAGTGAAAATCTTAGGTGAGTTTGGCGTTTCAAAAGAAATGTCTTTAGTAAATATCTTTTGGATTGAAAACTGTTTTTCTTCCGTTGTATTTTGCTCTGCCATGATTTTTTATAAAGTAAGGTTTTTGAAAGGATTGATAGAAAATTAGAATTTTTCTGTACTTGTAATTTTAATAGGAAAATTATTATCTTGCCAGGATTGCATGCCGCCAATCATATTAAAAACATGTTCAAAATTCTCTTTTACCAAAGTTTTGCAGGCTGGTGCTGCTCGGGAGCCACTTTGGCAAACGACAATAATGGGTTGTGACTTATATTTTTCTAAAGTATGAACTTTTTCGGGAAATTTTCCTAAGGGGATATTGATAGCGTTTTCAATATGACCTTTAATATATTCATGAGGCTCGCGAACATCCACAATAATAGTGCTGTCATTATTCATTTTTGCGACTACAAGTAAAGGCGATAGCCCTTCGTACTTATTAAAAGAACTTTCTACAAGATCCTGGATTAATAAGTAAGCGATAACAACAAGGCCTAGACAAAGCAGGTAGTGATTGGAAATAAATTCTAAATATTGATCCATTGTAAAGTGTAATATGTAATTAATTAGGGGTTAGCATGAAGTGCAAAAAACTTCTCGCATCATGTGGATAAGTTTAAGCATACGTTCATCATCTATATAATAGTATACTCGGTTAGCTTTTTTTTCATGCCCTAGAATATCTTTTTCTCTTAAAATAGCTAAATGCTGAGAGATATTGCTCTGGCTAGTGCCAACTTGTTTTACTATTTCTTGTACGCTTATTTTTTCAGTACCTAAAACACAAAGAATTTTTAGGCGTAATGGGTGTGACATCGCTTTTAGGCAACGAGCGGCTCTATTAATATCAGCATCGTTATAAAGGATAGTTTCCCTGCTGTTTTCCATTTATATAAACCTTGTACTATATTACAGACGCTAGAAAGTCTGTAAGCAAATTATTGGTTAATGAGAGTTGTTTATACACAGAGTGTGATAATGTGCATTAGTAAAAGCTACTATTTTAGTCTATTAGTTGCCAGAACTAAATAAAAACTTGCAAATGGTTTGCTTGAATAGTGTTTTTTTATACAAGCTATTGATTGTAACTTGTAAATAATGTTTTATAGTCATTTTTATATTTAGGCTCTGGCTTGAGACTTTAACGACGTATAATATGCAGTGCTTTAATATAAGGCTATTTTAAAATAAAAAAGTAAGCTGTTTAAATTTTGTATATGGGTGAAGTGGAGAATGAAGAATGTTGATTAGACCAAAACCATTAGTTTTGTTAATTCTTGATGGATTCGGGTATAGAGAGGATCAAACCAATAATGCAATTGCGTTGGCAAAAACGCCTTGCTGGGATCAATTACAAAAAGATTGCCCAACAACCTTGCTTAATTGTGCGGGTGATTCTGTAGGGCTACCAGACCAGCAAATGGGAAATTCGGAAGTTGGTCATTTACATATAGGCAGTGGTCGTCTGGTTCGTCAAGAATTATCAAAAGTGACAGCCGCTATCCAAAATGGTGAATTTTTCTCAAATAAGGTGTTATGTCAAGCAGTAGATGGGGCCATAGAAAAAGGTAAGGCATTACATATTATGGGCTTGCTTTCACCTGGTGGTGTACATAGCCATGAAATACACATTGCTGCAATGGTTGAGCTGGCTGTCAAGAGGGGCTTAAAGAAAGTCTATCTACATGCTTTTTTAGATGGGCGAGATGTACCACCAAAAAGTGCAACAAATTCTATAAAATTATTAGAGGATAAGTTTGCTGAATTAGGGGCTGGTCAAATTGTTTCGGTGATTGGACGGTTTTATGCAATGGATAGAGATAGTCGTTGGGAGCGAGTTGAGGAGGCCTATAAATTAATAGCTAAAGGTGAGGCAAAATATAAAGTTCAGTCTGCCCAGCAAGGGCTGGATGATGCGTATGCAAGAGATGAAACCGATGAATTTGTTTTTCCAACAAGTGTATTGGATGCAAATGGGAAGGTTGTGGTTTTAGACCCAGAAGATTCAGTTGTCTTTATGAATTTTCGTGCGGATAGAGCAAGAGAAATTTCGCGAGCATTAACTGAGCCTGAGTTTGATGGTTTTAAAAGAGACTGTGAACCACACCGGGGTTACTATGCAACGTTAACTCAATATCATCAAGACTTTGATTATCAAGTCGCTTACCCACCCGTTGATATAAAAAATGGTTTGGGTGAGGTGTTGGCAAATGCAGGGATGACACAATTACGTTTGGCTGAAACTGAAAAATATGCACATGTCACTTTCTTTTTAAATGGGGGCAGAGATGAACCTTTTAAAAATGAGAAGCGAATTTTAGTGCCTTCTCCAAAAGTTAAAACCTATGATATGCAACCTGAAATGAGTGCGGCAGAAGTGACGGATCATTTAGTCAATGCCATTAAAGGGGGAGAATATGACGCTATTATTTGTAATTATGCCAATTGTGATATGGTTGGACATACGGGGGTTCTGGATGCCGCTATTGTTGCAGTAGAAACAATAGATGCTTGTTTGCAGCAGCTTGTTGATGCTTTAAAAGAAGTGGGTGGTCAGATGTTGATTACCGCTGATCATGGCAATATTGAACAGATGGTAGGTGAAGGAACGGGGCAGCCACATACCGCCCATACCACTAACCTTGTGCCTTTAGTATATGTGGGAGGATCAAAACCATTGGTTGATGGTGGGTGTTTGCCTGATTTGGCACCAACAATGTTGAAAATTTTAGGTGTAGAACAACCTGTTGAAATGACTGGGCGATCTTTGGTTTAGTAAGGAAAAGAAAGGCTCAGGGTTATGAAAAATTAAATCTTGAGCCTTGACTGTGATATGAAATTTAACTCTTTTTTATTGGTTTTTTTTGCTATTGGATTTTTATGTTGTGGTGCTGTAAAAGCGAATAATATTGAAAAGAAGACTAAAGAATTAATAGGGATTAAGTCTAAAATAAAACAGGCTTCTAAAGCGGTAAAAAATTTAAAGTCTGATAAACAATCATTATTAGCTGAATTAAAGAGACTTGAGGTTCAGTATGGCCAAAGTGAGATTTATTTACTGGATTTAAAAGCGCAAGTTAAGCGCTTAAATGCAACGTTAGAAAAAAACAAGCAACAGCAGAGAATAAAAAAACAACAAATTAAAACGCAAAAAAAGAGTTTAGAAAATTTAGTAAAAGCAGCCTATGGGATGGGGAGGCATGAAAAGCTTAAATTAATGTTGAACCAGCAGGATCCTGCGTTGTCTGGACGGGTTATGGTTTATTATGATTTTTTTAATAAAACACGGCTAGAGAAGATTGCTCAGATAGCTCAGGGCTTGCAGCTTTTACGTGATTTAGATGCGCAATATCAGAGTAAATCAGAATTGCTAGAGAAAAAAATAGCTGTACAAAAGCAAAATCAGCAACAATTGCTTGAAACAAAAAAAGGAAGAAAGCTTGTTTTACTCAAGTTAGAACAACAATTTAAAACAAAAAATCAACAACTAAAAGGCTTCAAGCAGAGTGAAAAGAAATTAAAGGCTTTAATATTAAGCCTGCAACAGGCAAAGGATGATTTTCCATTAAATGAAGGTGAAGTTAAACCCTTTGCACAATTAAAAGGAAAGTTGTCTTGGCCAGTTAAGGGGCGAATAATAAAAAAATTTGGAGATCGACGCTCTGAGAGCCGCTGGGATGGGGTATTGATTGATGCCAGAGAAGGTCAAAAAGTAACCGCTGTAACGCGAGGACAAATTGTTTATGCTGATTGGTTGCGAGGATATGGATTGTTGACTATTATTAAGCACGATAAAGGATATATGACTTTATATGCTTTTAATCAGAGTCTATTTAAAGCAAAAGGGGATTGGGTTGAAGCTGGAACTGTTATATCAACAGTTGGGCTTAGTGGTGGTAGAACTCATGCGGGTTTATACTTTGGTATTAGAAAAAAGGGAAAGCCTGTAAATCCCCAAAAATGGTGCCGAAAAATTCGTCATGGGAAAACTTGGTAAAATAGTGGGTTATGTGAAACCTGTAAATTTAAGGATTGGAGTGGTAAAAGGTATGCTTAAAAAGAACAATAGTATAATTTTATTTTTTGGTGTCGTATTGGGCGTGCTTTTGAGCATTGGCGGTACGGTATTTGCGGATCGAGAGACAGTTGCAAAAGTAGCTAACACAGAAGTAAACGCAAATAAAAATACAGGGGAAGTTGTTACTTTACCTTATGAAGAGCTAAGGGCTTTTACAGAAGTTTTTGGGCGAATCAAACGAGATTATGTTGAGCCTGTTTCTGATAAAAAATTGCTAGAAGATGCTATAAAAGGCATGTTAGCAGGGCTGGATCCTCATTCGGCATATTTAGATGCTGAACATTATAAAGAATTAAGAGAAGGGACTACAGGGCAATTCGGTGGTTTAGGCATAGAAGTTACTATGGAAAATGGCTTTGTTAAAGTTGTTTCACCAATAGATGATACCCCCGCACAACGTGCAGGTATAAAGGCGGGTGATTTGGTGATTCGCTTAAATGAACACCCCGTTAAAGGTATGACCTTAGCTGATGCTGTAAAGATAATGCGAGGCGAACCAGGAAGTGATATTTTATTAACAGTGATTAGAGAAGGTGAAGAAGCACCTTTAAAAATAAATATTACGCGGGCAATTATTAAGGTTAAAAGTGTTAAGCAAAAAATACTTGAGCCTGATTATGGCTATTTAAGAATCAGTAGTTTCCAGTCAAGAACAGGGCAAGGTGTTGTTGATGCAATTGCTGAGTTAAAAAAAGAAAATAAAGGTAGCTTAAAAGGCTTGGTGTTAGATTTAAGAAACAATCCTGGTGGCGTACTAAATGCAGCAGTTGAGGTAAGTGATGCATTCCTGGAAAAAGGTTTAATTGTTTATACAGAAGGCAGAATTAAAAATTCAGAGATGCGTTTTAATGCCGCGCCTGGTGATGAAATTAATGGTGCTCCATTGGTTATCTTGATTAATGCAGGATCTGCGTCAGCCTCGGAAATTGTTGCCGGTGCGTTGCAAGACCATAAAAGAGCTATCATTATGGGGGAAAAATCTTTCGGAAAAGGCTCTGTACAGACTATTTTACCAGCGGGTAAAAATGCTGCAGTTAAATTAACCACTGCCCGCTACTACACGCCATTAGGCCGTTCAATTCAAGCTGAAGGAATAGAGCCTGATGTGGCTTTAGCCAGAGTTAAACTAGAATCTTTAGAAGGATTAAAATTTAAACCAGTAAAAGAAGCTGACCTATCTCATCATTTGGAAAATAACACTGAAAAAACAGTGAAGACAGCTAAAGGTAAAGAGACTGAAAAAGATAAAGAGGCTTTGGATGTGCGTGATTATGCCTTACATGAGGCGCTAACATTGTTAAAAGGTTTGAGTATATTGAATAAATAGGGCTATTTAAAGCTTTGCTTCAAACGGGAGCCTGTAATACATTGAGTTTTATTTGATGGATTGCAGGTTTTTTTGAGATCAATTTCACTCATACCAAAATTACAGGGGCTATCTTTAAAAATGTTAAAGGGTTAGACTCAGCAAGAAGGTTGAGGCTTAAATAAAAGTTTTGATATTTCTATCGTATCGTAAGCTGATTTTTTTAAAATAAAATATTTAATATACTATCCAACGATGAAATTTTTTATTCTTCGCTCTATTATACTGCTACTGCTATTATTGCAAGGGTTTACGCCTTTGTTACATGCGCATGTGTTAGGTTATGGTGTTGAGAATGGTTTGCATGTTGATGGCATTATTTTACAGATAGAAAAGATCCCTCAAATTTCATCATTTGAAAATACCTACCAAAGTAATATTGCAATAAGCATGTCAGGAGCAGTTCAACAAAAGAACCAGCTACTGACTGACTTACCTCAGTTAAAGGGTTTAAATTATAAGCAGCTTGTAAAGAAAGCGGTTATAAGCAAACAAATAAATTTTTTCTCACCAGTTTCTACAGCTAGTTCTATTGTAGAGCTTTCCAGCATAGCCCCTCGGGCACCTCCATTCAATTAGATCACTTTTTCCACTAGCTATGTAGTGGATTTTTAGAGTGTATATTAATTAGATTTTATAACTGCTTTTATGTGTATTAAGCTATAAAAAACCAGTTTCTTGTAGTTTTTTTTACATAAGCTATTGATTACACAGTACTTCCAAAAAATGTCAGCTTAAGCTATATAGGTAAGAAAATTTTTTTACTCGTATGGAAGTTAAGATATGCTGATTGTGCAGAAAGTAGAGCAACGTATGTGCAGTTGCCTAAATAAGGTCTTTATCGCCATTTATTAAACGGGTATAGCTTTTTGTACCTTTTAACCTCGTATTTTTATATTTTAGGAAAAAAATGCCAACCAAATCTTTTATTTATTTTATTTTCTGTTGTTGGGTAAGCAATTTATCCATTGTTTATGCCGAACCTGGGTATATTGTTGAGCATGTGGATGAGATTATTATAGACCCACAATTAAGCTTGTCAGGCTTAGTGGGACAGACCTTAGAAAAATATCCTGATTATAGTTTAATTGTCGCTATGCAAAATGAAGCTAATGCTTTGAATAAACGAGGTAACCATTGGTTTGCAGGTGCGACTACTGCATCGATGTATTATAAAGATGATTTTATTGGGACAGATACGGGGACTTACGAAGTTGAAGGTGCTATAGAAGTCCCTCTCTGGAATTGGGGTCAGCGTGATGCTGGATTACAGTTAGCTTAACAAGCTGGGCTGAGTGCTGAAAATAAAGCTAAAGCCATCAATTTACAAGTAGCAGGGCTAGTAAGGGGGGCTATATGGAGTATGGCATTAGCTAATATCCGGCATAAAATGGCAGAAAAAAACTTACAGTTGACTACAAGTTTATTAAATACAATTCAATTACGAGTAAAGTTAGGGGATTTACCTAAAACAGACTTTTTATTAGCTGAAAATGAAGTGTTACAAAAAAAAATTGAGCTAGTTCATGCAGAAGCAGAGTTAATGCATACACGTAAAAGGTTTACCTTTTTAACGCAAAGTAACAAAATTCCTCAAAAAATCAAAGAACTACAAAGTAATTTAGAAGGTGTCACTGAATCACACCCTGCCTTAGCGGCAATTAATGCCAAGGTTGCAAAACAAAAAGCTAATGTTGAATGGGTTAAAGCGGAAGGCTCAGGTCAAACAACTTTGGCACTTGGTGGGAATATGGACAAACCATCAAGAATAGAGCGTACAAAGGATAGCCTTATTTTAAGTATCTCAATTCCTTTTGGAGGAAAAGATTATGCCGCACCAGATATAGCCAATGCAGAAAGGCAATATGCAGAGGCAAAAATAGAAAAAGAACACTTGTACAGGCTGCTACTAGAACAAGTACATGAAGCGAAGCATGAGCTGGAAGTTGAGCGAGTTCAACAGAAGATTGCGATAGAAATGAAACAGCATGCAGAACAGCATTCAAAAATGGCAAAGTTAAGTTTTGAGGCGGGAGAAATTAATTTAATGGATTTTTTAAGAATCCAGGCACGTTTGCAAAGTGCTGATAAACAGGCGGAAGAAAGTACAGTTCGTTTACAACGTGATATTGCCTTATATAACCAAGCTGTTGGAGTTGCACCATGAAAAATATTATGATCGCTTTGTTATTTTGGAATAGTTGTGTTGCTTTTGCAGAAAAACAAATCATTCTGTCTGCCCCCCAGCTATATAATTTAGGTGTAAAAATAGGGAAGTTAACAGCTATTAAATCTGTACCGTTAATGGATGCGCCTGCACAAGTATCTATTCCACCTGAAAATGAATATTTGGTGAGTAGTTCTCATGCGGGTTTAGTTAATAAGATTTATGTATCTACTGGTGATGAAGTTAAAAAAGGGCAGTTGCTTGCAATAATACAAAGCCCTGAAGTATTAGCTGAACAACGGCACCACCTAAAATCAATTAATGATTTGAAACTGGCAAAAACGAAATTAATCAGGGATGAAAAATTATTTAAAGAAGGGGTTATTGCAGATAGACGATGGCTACAAACGAAATCTAATTATCAGGTTTTTTTAGCACATTATAATGAAACTGAGCAACTGCTAGAAATTTCAGGAATGTCTCAACAGAATATACGGACCTTAGAAAAAAAACATAAAATGTCCAGTCAGTTAAAAGTTGTTGCACCAATTTCAGGTGTTATTTTGCAACGCATGGTCACGGCTGGGGAGCGTGTAGATGCTTTGGGGGCTTTGTTTCATATTGCAAGTTTAGAAAAGTTATGGCTAGACATTCGGATACCTCAACAAAGAATTGATCAGGTACACCTTGGTGATAAGGTTAAGTTAGAGGGTGTAAACATACAGGCTCAAGTTTTTTTATTAGGTAAAAATGTTGATGAAGAAAATCAAACAGTTTTAGTTAGAGCGGTAGTCAAATCGGGAGGGAATTTAATTAGATTAGGGCAAACTGTTAGTGTAAAAATTACCCAAACCAGTCATTCCCCCATGTTTAAAGTGCCAAATTCAGCTTTGGCTCAGTTTAAAGGACATAATTATATCTTTGTGCGTAATAAAGAGGGCTTTGAAGTAAAAATGGTTCAAGTCTTAGGCAGAGATGAACATGGCACTATTATTAGCGCTGAGTTAAAACAGGGTACACCAATAGCAATACGAGGAGCCGTAGCATTAAAGGCTAATTTTCTAGGATTAGGCGGTGGTGAATAATGAGTGGCTTAATTAGATTTGCGCTGACTCAGCGTTTATTAATGTTATTGGTCACGTTATTGCTGATGGGTGGTGGGTATTCCGCATTTAAGGAGATTCCTATTGATGCTTTTCCTGATGTTTCACCTACCCAGGTAAAAGTTATAGTAAAGCTGGCTGGCATGCCCCCTGAAGAGATAGAAGCACGAATTACTGCGCTGATTGAAGTTGAGTTGTTAGGTATTCCTCAGCAAACCATGTTGCGGTCGATTGCTAAATACTCACTGGCGGATATCACTATTGATTTTGAAGAAGGAACTGATATTTATTGGGCTAGACAACAGGTTGCTGAACGTTTAAATGCAGTTTGGCCTAACTTACCCATAGGTGTTGAAGGGGGTATTGCCCCAATGACCACGCCCTTGGGTGAAATGTTTATGTTTACTATTGAAGGGGGCGATTTAAGTTTAATGGAACGGCGGAGTTTATTAGACTGGGAGATTCGCCCAGCTTTACGAACC
This sequence comes from Gammaproteobacteria bacterium, assembly GCA_024277935.1. Lineage (GTDB taxonomy): Bacteria > Pseudomonadota > Gammaproteobacteria > Methylococcales > Methylomonadaceae > QPIN01. The sequence goes on along the minus strand of JAJRUF010000225.1, from coordinate 6,398 downwards.
GTTTCGGGTGTTGCTGATGTTAATGCTTTGGGAGGCCTGGTTAGAAGCTTTATGGTAGAACCCAATAATGCCTTGATGAGCGCCAGAAATATTAGTATGGCTCAGCTATATGAAGCTTTAAAACTTAATAATCGAAATGATGGGGCAGGGCGGTTAAATGAAGGTGAAGAATCTTTATTAGTACGATCTGAAGGTAGGATTAAGACACTAGCAGATGTGGCAACAATTGTCGTTGGAAATATGGCGGGCACGCCTATTTTGGTCAGTGATATTGCAGAAGTTAAAATTGGTGCTTTAACACGTTATGGGGCTGTTAGCAGAAATGGTAATGGTGAAGCTGTTGAGGGGTTGGTGCTGAGCTTACGGGGTGCAAATGCAGGAAAAACAGTAACAGAGATTCAACAAAAAATAGCTGAATTAAGTGATAGCTTACCTAAAGGTGTACACCTTGATGTTTTTTATAATAGAGGGAATTTGGTTGACTCGGCCTTATCGTCAGTCACTAATGCATTATTACAGGCGATAGCATTTGTTATTGTATTATTAGTTTTATTTTTAGGAAATATGCGTGCATCACTTGTTGTTGCACTGGTTTTGCCTCTGGCTGCATTCGTTACTTTTATATTGATGAGTTTTGCTGGTATGACGGCTAATTTAATGAGTTTAGGTGGATTAACCATTGCTATTGGTATGTTGGTTGATGCTGCCGTTGTTGTAGTTGAAAATATTTTGACTCATTTTTCAAATAGAGAAAAATCACAGCGACTGCCACGCTTACATATTATTTATAGAGCAACTAAAGAAGTTGCAGTGCCTGTAATTTCAGGAAGTTTAATTATTATTATTGTATTTTTACCTTTACTTTCTTTACAGGGACTGGAAGGAAAATTGTTTTCCCCAGTGGCTTTAACTATAGTCTTTGCTCTGGCGGGTTCGTTGATATTGTCTTTAACAGTGATCCCTGTCTTTGCCTCGTATTTATTAAAGCAACAAGCACTTGAAGAACCTTGGTTGTCACGCTTGCTGCACCGGCTATATGTGCCGTGTTTAAAGTGGAGTATTCAGCATAGAAATAAAGTTTTTGCTACTGCAGCCGTGATGTTGCTAGTAACAGTTGTGGTTTTTATGCAAATTGGGAGTACTTTTATGCCAACAATGGACGAAGGCGATATTGTTTTGCAACTAGAAAAATTACCCTCAATTACCTTAAAAGATTCAATTGCATTAGATATGCAGGTGCAAAAGAATATTTTAAAAAATGTTCCTGAAGTCAAAAATATTATTGCACGCGTAGGGTCAGATGAAATTGGTTTAGACCCCATGGGTTTAAATGATACGGATGCTTTTTTAGAATTATTGCCTAAGGAGCAATGGAGGATGGAGACTAAAGAAGAATTAGTTGAGGCAATCCGAAAAGTTATGGCCGGAACACCTGGGGTGGCCTTTGGGTTTACTCAACCAATAGAAATGCGTGTGTCGGAAATGCTAACAGGGTCACGGGGAGATGTGGCAGTTAAACTTTTTGGTACTGATTTAGATTTGCTTAATCAAAAAGCGGAAGAAATTGCGACAATTTTAAAAGGTATTCAAGGGGCGAGTGATGTTTTTACCAGTCAAAATGAAGGGATGCAGTATTTACAATTAACCATTAATCGTTTGGCTGCTGGCCGCTTAGGGTTAAATATTGCAGAAATAGAGCAAATTTTAAGAGGGCAGGTAGAAGGCTTACCTGCAGGAATTGTTCAAGAAGGAATGCGAAAAACACCGCTTATTTTAAGAGGGACTAGCAATAGTGCAAATTTTTCAACGATACAGATTCCTTTGTCAAATGGGCGCAGTGTTCCATTATCAACCGTTGCCAAACTAGAAAAAGTTGACGGAATGGTTTCCATTAAAAGAGAGCATAGTCAACGTTTTATAGTAGTAATGAGTAATGTAGAAGGTCGAGATTTAGTGGGCTTTGTTGATGAAGCCAAGCGAGCTGTAAAAGAAAAAGTGACTTTACCTACTGGATATTTGGTTAAATGGGGTGGGCAGTTTGAAAATCAGCAACGTGCTTCAGCCCGGTTAGCCATAGTGGTGCCGGTTTCCCTACTGCTTATTTTCTTATTATTATTTACCACTTTTGGGTCAATTAGACAAGCAACCTTGGTTTTCTCTAACATTCCATTAGCGATGATTGGCGGTGTGTTTGCGTTATGGATATCAGGTGAGTATATGTCTGTGCCTGCATCAATTGGGTTTATTGCATTATTAGGTGTTGCTGTTCCTAACAGTGTGGTTTTAGTTAGTTATTTTAACCAGTTAAGGGCGGCAGGAATGGCGGTTACTGAAGTCATTGTTGTAGGGTCAGAGCGGCGGTTAAGGCCCGTATTAATGACGGCTAGTTTAACGGCATTTGGTTTGTTGCCTATGCTGTTTGCAACGGGGGCGGGATCTGAAATACAGCGGCCACTTGCAATTGTGGTGATAGGTGGCTTGGTTTCATCTACGTTTTTAACCCTAATTTTATTGCCTATTTTGTATGAAATGTATGGTGAGCCAAAACAGGAGGAGCTATGATTGGGCAACAGTATTTAGTTACAATTAATGTGCCTCCTTTACTAGAGGAAGCGATGGTCGATTGTTTACTAACGGTTGAATCATCTAATGGGTTTAGTAGTCTGGCCGTGAGTGCTCATGGAAGTGAGCATGAGACCCTTTCATTAGCAGAGCAGGTTGCTGGGCGGAAAAAACAAATTCGCTTTCAAATGTATGTACCAGAGGAGCAGCTAGAAGTATTAATAGGGGTGTTAAAAAAAGATTTTTTAGGTGCAGGGTTACACTATTGGGTAATGCCTGTGTTGGAGAGTGGGATAATATAAGTTAGGGGGAGTGAGTTAATTATAATATTAGGTTAAAACCTGTGCCCCCAAAAGGCTACTATTATAGGGGTATATTTGTTAAAGCTACCAGGTTTTAACCCACTACCATTTATATTTCGCGCAAGATCCTTAGTTCGGTGACATACTAAGCGATATTTCTTCAACCGCCTGTTCAATAATAGTAAACCCTCTAATTTCAAGAACGCCTTTAGTATTAAGTGAAATAATTAAATGAATGGTATCAGGGTAGCTGACTAATTTTATATCCATTGCTGATGGGGTTGCTGGGGCGCTGGGATGAGAGTGATAAATGGCAAAAAGAGATTCACCCTTATCACGCATAGTTGACATTGCTTTAATTTGTTGTTTTTCATCGAGCTGAAAACGTATTTCTGGCTGTTCAGCAATATTTCTTACTGGGTAACAGTGAGTGGCTAGGTTTTTTTTACAGCCAATTAATCCGCAGATTTCTTGATCTGGAGAAATGAGGGCTTGATGTAATAATTGAGTCGTTATTTTTCTACTAAGTTGGACTTCTTTTACCTTCATTTTGAGTTCCATTGTGCTGTCGTTACTCTGGGGTTACCAGAAAGGTCTGTATGAGTTTTAATTTGACGATATTTAAAATGACTAAAAATAGCCTGAACAGCATCTTGCTGTTCAAAGCCATGTTCAATCAATAGGGTGCCATTTTGATTTAAATAATTACGGGCAGTATTGATAATGCTTTTAATATCTTTAAGCCCACAATCGTCTGCAATTAATGCGGTTCTTGGTTCAAAGCGAACATCACCTTGTGATAAGTGTATGTCATTATTTGCAATATAAGGGGGATTACTAATCACTAGATCAAATTTTGAATTAGGAATATTTTTAAACCAGCTGGATTGAATAAACTGAATTAAGGGTGTTTGTTGCCGTAAGGCATTTTGTTTGGCTACTGCCAATGCTGACAAGCTAATATCGCAAGCAATAACCTTTATATCTGGGTGCTCGGCGGCTAGGGTTATCGCTATAATACCAGAGCCAGTGCCTAAATCGATAATACGGGCACTTGGATTATCAAGCAGTAAATTTAAGCTTAATTCAATTAATAATTCAGTATCAGGCCTGGGTATTAATACCTCAGAATTGACTATAAAGTCTCTTGACCAAAATTCTCTATTGCCTGTGATATAGGCAATAGGTGTGCCGAGTAGACGTTGATTAATAAGCTTTGAAAATAGGTGTTGCTGACTGGCTGATAATTCTTTTTCGGGCCATGCCCTAAGGTGTGAGCGTGATTGATTGAGCACATAACAGAGGATAACTTCTGCATCAAGCAAGGCTGAATCTGATGAGGCAGTCAGTAGTGTTGATGCTTCTGTTAAGTTGCTTTGAATATCAGTCATTACCTAATTGCGTCAATAAATCTGCTTGATGTTCATTAATTAAAGGGTTGATCACATGTTCTAGGTTGCCTTGCATAATCTCATCAAGCTTATAGAGCGTTAAATTTATTCTGTGATCAGTCATCCTGCCTTGAGGGTAGTTATAGGTTCTAATTCTTTCAGAACGATCACCTGATCCGACTTGTAATTTTCTTTCTTCTGATTGTTCTGCATGCTGCTTGTCTTGTTCTGCGGTCAGTAGGCGTGACTGCAACAGCGACATGGCACGCGCTCTATTTTTATGTTGAGAGCGTTCATCCTGACACTCGACTACCACACCTGTGGGTATATGTGTTAAACGAATAGCTGAATCGGTTTTGTTGACGTGCTGTCCCCCCGAACCCGAGGCTCTAAAAGTATCAACACGTAGGTCAGAGGCTTTTATTTCGTACTCATCAATGCCTTCAACTTCTGGCATGATAGCAACAGTACAAGCTGAAGTGTGAACTCTACCTTGAGATTCTGTTTCTGGAACTCGTTGTACACGGTGGACACCTGCTTCAAATTTAAGTTGTGAATACACATCTTGTCCGCTGATGCGTAAAATAATTTCTTTAAAACCACCGTGGTCGCCACGGTTTTCGGTGATAATCTCAGTTTTCCAGCCTTTTTTTTCAGCAAAGCGTTGGTACATTTTAGCTAAATCACCAGAAAAAATAGAGGCTTCATCCCCCCCCGTGCCGGCTCTAATTTCTAAAAATATATTTCTATTGTCGTTAGGGTCTTTAGGCAGTAATAAAACTTGTAACTGGTGTTGAACTTGGTCTCTGGTTTGTTCAGCAATTTGTTGCTCTTCCTTTGCCATTTCACGTAGCTCAGGGTCTGAGTCCTTAGACATTTCTACGGCAGCAGCTAAGTCACTTTCATTGGAAAGATAGTTAGCATAGCAAGTAACAATAGGGTCTATTTGAGCGTATTCCTGGCTGAGTGCTCGAAATTTATTTTGATTATTTTGAACCTCGGGCTGAGATAAAAGTGCTGCAATTTCCTCAAATCTTTCACTAAGGTTTTCAAGTTTGGTCTGGATTGATGCTTTCATTTAAATAAGTAACTAGCTAATTAATAGCCGCAATTAAAGTGGTTGGGGACGGTTCATTTCTTTCTGTCCGTGAGTTGCCTTTCTTAAATATTTTTCTAAGAAAGTTTAAATATTTCCCTAGCAGCTGCGACAATGTCATGTCTGTCATTTTCGCCTGCACTCCTAATTTGGGTACTAGGAGTATGTATAAGTTTATTGGTTAAAGTATGTGCGAAAAGGTTTAAAACTTCTTCAGCATTACGCCCTTTTTTAAGCTCGGAAAGTGCTTTTGTTAATGCTTGGTCGCGGGTAAGTGCTGCTTGCTGGCGATAGTCTTTAATAACAGTTTGGGCACCTTGGGAGCGCATCCAGGAAAGAAAATGCTCGACTTGCGTATCAATAATTTCTTCAGCTTGTTCAGCTGCTTTACGCCTAGAGTCCATATTTTGTTCAATAGTATTTTGTAAGTCATCAACCGTGTATAGGTAAACATCATTAAGTTCTGCGACTTCTGCTTCAATATCACGAGGAACAGCAAGGTCAACCATAAACATAGGTTTATGTTTGCGCTTTTTAATGGCGCTCTCTACGCGACCCTTACCTAAAATAGGAAGCTGGCTTGCCGTAGAAGAAACAACAATATCAGCTTCGGCAAGATGTGTTGATAGTTCAGATAGAGCAATAGCGTAGCCGTTAAATTGAGCAGCCAAAGCATGAGCTTTGTCATAAGTTCGGTTGGCAATAATAATACGACCAATATTATTCTGATGTAGGTGGCGGGCAGTTAACTCAATAGTTTCACCTGCACCAATTAGTAAAGCTGTCTGGTCGCTCAGTGAATTGAAGATCTGTTGAGACAGTTGTACGGCGGCAAAAGCAACAGAAACGGGACTTGAACCAATGGCGGTGTCTGACCTTACCTTTTTTGCTGCAGAAAAAGTATGTTGAAAAAGTTTACCGAGGTGCTTTCCAAGTGTCCCTGCTTCATAGGCTGCCTGGTAGGCTGTTTTCATTTGCCCTAGAATTTGGGGTTCTCCAAGGATCATAGAATCTAGGCCACAAGCAACACGAAACATGTGGCGAATG